>NZ_WIWK01000028.1:0-57032 GCF_009600165.1 Pseudomonas sp. FSL R10-0399 | reverse complement strand
CGCAAGCGCTTGGGCTGGAAGACGCCGTACGAAGTGCATACAGGGGTGAGCGTTGCACTTATGTGTTGAATTCAGGCAGCGTTTGGCGGCTCAAAGTCCTCACAGCCCCCATAAGCGAACTCAGTTATGCACGCGACAATCCTCATGATCCAAATCAGATTGCCTTAAGTCATCCCGTTCATTTTCGCCAAGCGTTGTTCCAGTTATATCTGGATATTCTAATCAATAGAGGTGATGCCGCTTATCGGCAAATGACCGCTGACAGCATGGCAGAAGCCAAGCTTTGGTATGTACGCGCCAAACGTTTGCTCGGGCCACGCCCGGACCTTACAACCATTGACCCATGGACCAGCATCACTCTTGAAAAACTCACCGCAACCTCGTCCAGTGAACTGCGAAAACTGGAAGAACATGTCATCCAGGAAGCAGCGACGCTAGCGTCTCCAAGCCGTTCTCCCGCTCACGACAATTTGCCGGCACTCACCGCTGACACTCCCAATTTGCTTCGACCGTTGAATCCGGGACTGACGGCACGATGGGACAAATTAGACAGTCGGCTGCATAACTTGCGCCGCCATCTAGACCTCGCAGGTAAACCGTTGCAACTCGCCTTGTATGCCACCCCACTATCCCCTCATGAGCTATTAACGCGAGCTGCTCGAAGAGGCAATAGTCAAGCGGCAACCTTAAACGCACAACCTGTCCAGGCTGGCCATTATCGTTTTCAGGTGATGCATGCTCAGGCCATGCTGGCTGTTGATAACCTTATTCAATTTGGTAACACCTTGCTGTCGCTGCTTGAGCGTAAAGAGCAGACAGAACAGATAGCGCTGCAATATGCACACGCATGGGACCTGAGCTCCGTAGCGGTTGAACAGCAGACTCAAATGTTGCTCGTTGATGAAAGAAGTCTGTCGGCCTTGCGCTCCGGGCGCAAGGTTGTCGAAGCTCGCGCCCAGTACTTTGAAAAACAATTGCGGGAAGGTATCAGCCCTGGAGAATACCGCGCCGGTCAAGAGTACCGGGACAGTGCAACACTGGAATTAGTCGCCTACGGCGCTCAGGCGCTTGGCGGTTTGATCATGATGGCACCAAACATTTTTGGGTTGGCTAATGGCGGCGCGAGACTGGAAGGCATTATGCATGCAACACAGGCAACGGCTCAGGGTTTAGCCCATACAAAACGCTCTAGCGCATTTCAGCTTGAACGGACTGAACAATTTAACCGCCGCAACCAGGAGTGGAGTTACGCACTGGAGCAAGCCCAGCTTGAGCTCAGTCAAATTGATGCTCAGCTTGAAACGCATACTGAACAAACCAGAGTCTCGCGCCTGCAACTCAGACATACGGAGACGGCGCTGGCGCAAGCTAAAACGACGTATGAAACGCTGAGCAAACACTTCTGCAACGTTCAGCTCTATAAGTGGCTCAACGGCCAACTGTCGACATTCTACTATCACGCTTATGACATGGCCCATTCACTGTGTATGGTCGCTCAAGCCTGCTGGCAATATGAACAGGCAAACTGGAACCGGACTTTTATTCATAACACCCTGTGGAACAATCAATATCGAGGTCTGACGGCGGGCGAGGCACTTAAGCTTAATCTGCTGCAAATGAGCACGGCTTATCTGCAACGCAATCAGCGAGCGCTAGAAATCAGTAAAACTGTGTCGTTACGCCAACTGCCCGGTAAAGACAGCAATGCCACGTTAAACAAAGAATGGAGCGCGCTAAAAACTGATCTGCTGGTCAACGGCATCGTTGATTTTGAGCTCACTCAAGCACTGTTTGATGCTGACTATCCGGGGCACTATCTGCGACGAATCAAAAGCATCAGCGTGTCGCTTCCGGCAACACTGGGGCCTTATGAGAACATCAGGGCCACCCTGACCCAGACTTACAACAAGATCCAGTTTTCCGATGCGCCAGACAGCATCAAGGAAAACCTGCACGTGCACGAAGAAATAGCCCTTTCGACCGGCCTGAATGACAGTGGTCTGTTTACTCTCAATTTCGATCATGACGAGCGTTACCTGCCCTTTGAATACACTGGCGCAGTGTCTCGCTGGCAACTGGCATTTCCCAACCCTAAAGATCAGGCCACCCTGCTGGACTCGTTGACCGACATTATTGTGCACGTGCGCTACACCGCCATAACTGGAGGTAGAGCATGACCGGCCAAACAGATACTTACGAGGTGCTCACCCCGGCTCTGCCCAAGGGCGGGGGGGCCATCCAGAGCATCGGTACCGGTTGGGGCGCTGTTGGCATGACCGGGCAGGCATCGTTTGACATACCGCTGCCGCTGTCACCCGGTCGCGCTTTCGCCCCATCACTGAGCCTCAGTTACCGTAGCACGCTAGGCAATGGCCCTTTCGGTATGGGCTGGGGTTTATCGGTCGGGGCCATTGTTCGTAATACCCTCAAGGGCGTACCGTCCTACACCGAGCAGGATGGTTTTGTCAGCGCTGGCGGTGAGGAAATGTTCGCCCAACGCACCACACAAGGGGCGCTCGTCTCCAGCACCGTCAGTGAGTACAACGGTGTAGAACTCAGTGCGCCACACACTGTGGTGCGTTATTTTCCGCGTATCGAAAGCACTTTTGACCGCATCGAGCATTGGTCGACCAGCGCAGACAAGCCGGGTTTTTGGTTGGTTCAGAGTGGCGATGGAAACATCCATTTTTTTGGCAAAACCCAAGCGGCGCGCTGTGCAGATCCCGATGCGCCCGAGCATGTCGCGCAATGGCTGCTTGAAGAGAGTTTGAGCCCCCACGGCGAACATATTTACTACGACTACAAAAGCGAGACGGCCGCCCAAGACGCCAGTCAACCCCATGACTATCGGGCGCAGCGTTATCTGGTACGTGTTTGCTATGCCAATCTCAAGGCACTGAAGAATCTCGTGCTGTGGAATAGCCATGCTCCGGCAGACAGACAGTGGCACTTTGAGCTGGTACTGGACTATGGAGAACGAACAATCGGGCTGACCGAAAAGCCCACTTACACTGAACAGAATCCCTGGTTACAGCGTCAGGATCCGTTCTTCAATTACACATACGGCTTTGAGCTCGGAACGCAAAGGTTGTGTCAGCAAATCCTGATGTTCCATTACTTTCCCGACGAGCCGCAGATGGGTACGGCTCCAGTGCTGGTCCGGCGCCTGGTGTTGCAATACCAATTCACTGAAACGGGCGGCAACTTGCTGCATATCGTGCAAAACCAGGCCTATGACGCATCCGACAGCACGGGTGAATGGCCGCCGCTGAGGTTGAGGTACAGCGCCTTTGTGCTGAAACCCGAGCCTGAAAACTACCGGCCTTTCGACGCTTTGCAAGTGCCCCTAAGTCAGACAGGCTATCAGCTAGTGGATTTATACAACGATGGCCTGCCGGGAGTGCTCAGTCGCTCAGACCATCACTGGACTTACCGGGAACCGCTTAGAGCATCGCCGTCCGAGGGCAAGGACGCGGTGATCTATGGCCCGGCGCACGTTTTGCCTCGTGTGCCTGTTGCGGACTCGAGCCAACCCACCCTGCAAGCACTGAGCGATCTGAACGGCGATGGCCAGATGGATTGGGTGCTCGCACAGCCCGGCATGAGCGGCTTTTTCACCCTTAATGGCGACAGAAGCTGGTCAGGTTTTACCCCGTTTGCAGCACTGCCCCAAGAGTTTTTTCACCCCGCGGGCCAACTGGCCGATTTGATGGGTAATGGTATCCAGGACCTTGCCCTGATCGGCAGCCAAAGTGTTCGACTGTATATCAATCAGGGCACCTCGGGGTTTACCGCACCCCAGCAGATAGACCATGAGCCCGACACCGACGCACTGCCACAACCCGGTAACTCGGCCAGCGAACTGGTCGCGTTCAGTGATGTGCTGGGCAGTGGTCAGCAGCATCTGATCCGTATTCGCCATGACCAGATCACCTGCTGGCCAAACCTGGGACGTGGGCGCTTCGGTAAAAGTTTTGTGTTCGCCAACCTGCCTTTCAGTTACGCGGCGTTCGATCCTTCGCGGGTTCTGCTGGCTGACCTGGATGGTTCCGGGGCGGTCGATCTGTTGTATGTAGAAGCCGATCACGTGCAGATTTTCATGAACCGTTTTGGTAATGGCCTGCAATCGTCACCCACCCTTTTAAAGTGGCCTGAAGGCGTGCGTCATGACCGCTTCTGCCAAGTCAGTACTGCCGATTTGCAGGGCATTGGTTGCTCCAGCCTGGTGTTGACGACGACGCATCCCACCCCCCGTCATTGGCGCTATGACTTTGTCAGTCGTAAGCCCTACCTGCTGACCGGCACCACCAACAATATGGGCGCGACGGCAACCCTAAGCTATCGCAGTAGTGCTCAGGAATGGCTGGATGAAAAACAAGAACGTCAGGTAGCCAACAAACCCTTGGTCAGCGGTTTGCCATTCCCGTTACATCTGGTCAGCCAGCAGCAGCAACAAGACGTGATCAGCGGTAACCGGATGGTCCAGCAATTCCAGTACCGGGAAGGGTTTTATGACAATCGGGAACGCTCGTTCCAGGGATACGGTTTACTGCTTGAAACCGACACGCCCACCCTGCTCGGTGAGCCTTCAGGTACCGAACACAGCGATGCACTACTGAAAAAGTCGTGGTTTCACACCGGCAAACACATCGACATGCCACTCACTGGTTACTACGACAAGGACAAAAATGCCAAGAGCCCAGGTTTAACGTTGCTCAGCCGTCTGGACACCGACAGCCTTCAAGACACACTGGTCACCACTCGCTCGGATTCGATGGTCCGGGAGATGAAAAAGGCCCTCAGCGGCTCGGCGCTGCGCGAGGAGATCTACGCCGCCAATGATCCAGCGGAATCCGCTGTGCCCTACTCCGTTAATCAGCAACGCTACATGGTCCGCATGCTGGAGCCCTCAGGGTGCATGTTGCTGGCGATTGAGTCGACTGCCTGGCGCTATGAGCGCGAGCCGCTTGACCCGGCCTGCAGTCATACCCTTAACCTGCGTGTAGACGCGTACGGTAGCCTGGAACACGGTGTGGCAATCAATTACGCGCGGCGTAAACTCCCGACCGACACGCCGCCGTTCACCGACACACATCAGCAAACATGGTGGCGCGATACCCACGACTCAGCGCAACAGGCCTACTACCTGACAGAAGCCCGCGCCCAGGCCACTCACTTGGTCGAGCCTCAATGCTGGCGTCTGGGCTTGCCCTATCGTCAGCGCAGCAATGCATTAGTGTTGCCTAAAGGCAAAGGCGCAAACACCCTGGACGACGGACGCATCAGCTACGAGCACTTCATCTCGGACAACGCTGACAGCCCTCTAGGCGTCAATGCCGTGCGCGTGCTGGCGGGGATGTCCGAGCACTATTACTGCCTTGCTCAAAGTTCTACCCCCCTGCCTGCAGGCCAGGCCTCTATTCAAGCGCTGGGGCATCACAGCGAACACGCGGAACTGGATGAACAGGCATTGGCCGTGTATGACGACGTACCACGCATGCCCGGAGCCGAACCTTTCGACCTGAAAAAGGCGCTGACCGAGGCCCACTACACCCCGATGACTCTGTTTCTGCCAGATCCAGAGCCAGACCTGTCTGAAAAACCCGCCAAAACCACGTTATGGGCAATCAAACAAGGCTTTGCGATTTATAGTGGTCTTGCCGATTTTTACCGAGCCAATCGTTTTCGCGCCACAGAAGACCATGGGGTCACTGTGGTTGAACATGATCGCTACCACTGCCTGGTCACCTCGGTTAAAACCCCGGATGGCTGCACAACCCAGGCTAAACATGACTATCGCTGCCTGCTACCAATAAAGATCACCGACCCTCAAAACAACGTGCAAGAGGCCAGCTATAACGCATTTGGTCAGTTGCTGGTCACCAGCTTCTACGGCGAAGAAGACGGCAAGCCCGTGGGGTTTGACCCCTTGGATAAATATGCCCGCCCCAAAGATGACAGCCCAAAAGCCGCCATTGCCGATCCAGGCAGCGCTTTGCAGAAAGCTGCCAGTGCCTGTTTCTATCACCCCTTCAGTTGGATGAACAACCGTGAACCCGTGCATGTTGCGGTGCTGCAGGCCGACCGCTACCCCACCAGTGCGGACAGTGCTGATCTGATCATCCGTATCAGCCTGGCGTGCAGCGACGGATTCGGTCGGGTTCTGCAAAACAAACAACTGACCGTGCCTGGGCCTGCTTATCAAATCGACAAGAACGGTGCTCTGACACTGGACAGCAGCGAAAAACCGGTCAGCAGTCACAGCGACAAGCGTTGGCGAGTCAGCGGCCGGGTCGAATACAACAACAAAGGTCAGGCAATCCGTCAGTACCAACCGTACTTTGCTGATCAATACCGCTACCTGAATGACACGTCACTGCGCGCAAACGGCTACTGCGACCAACTCTTCTACGACCCATTAGGGCGCGTAATCAAGACTCTGCATGCCAACGGTGATTTCACCCGCCAGACCTATTGCACCTGGTACACCATCAGCGAAGACGAAAACGATACGTACGAGCCAGATTCAAACAGTTAGGTGAGCTCCCGTCGTACTGGGTGATCCCAGTACGACGGGACATCCGGCCCGCGTGGCAGCGGATTATACCGCTCGGTTCATTAGCGCCGATGGGGATCGCGGACACCGACTGCCCGGTAAGTACGGCCACCTGTGTGCTCAAGCATCAGCCGTAAAGCGCCTCGCCTGGTTGATCCCGGATGACCATGTAAATCTACAGACCACAGTCCGTCATTATGACGATGCCAGTTAACCGCTGGAAAACGCCCCTCTTGCAAATGACCCAGGGCAATACCAATGCTTCGTCCTGCAGCGCCCCCCATTAAATGCGTTATCTGCGACTCGTCAATAATGAAGCGGGGCTCAGACGCTGCGGCCGCTTGTGAAGTGCTTTCACCGGAGGGCTCTGAGCGTTGTTTCTTGCCCACTCTTTTTCTGGCCAGTTGTGTAGCCGCTTGCGATTCAAACTGGCTGACGCTGCCCTGAGCGTGTGAGGGGCGAGAAGCTGGTGTCTCTGAAGTGCTTGCACGCCCCGAATCTCGAAGCTGAATAGTCCTGAAGCCCATCCGCCTTAATTCACTTGGCACTGGATCACGCGTTCTATCACGTGCCTGTAGATTTTGCCTCGCCAGCGCGGAACCAATATACGCATAGATACCTTCGTTATCCGAAGGGCTGTAAGCGACAGCAAGACCTTCCCCTTGGTAACCCACACGATGGGTATAGATGAAATTAACCAGCCTGTTTGTCTCTTCTCTGCTCAGCCCCCTATGCTGTGCAGACTCAAGGAGGGCATCAGCGACCAATTGGGCGTATATCTGCTCCCGTGTATCCGTAGATTGCGGTTGCTCAGCTGTGACACCCGCGCGCCAACTCATCAAACCTAACGCAAACCCCGCCGCAGCACCGGCCATCGCGCCCTCTCGTGGATAGCCTGATGCCCAGCCCAAGGCATACCCGGCAAGGGTCAACACGCCTGTAATTATTATTCTTCCTATAGCTTGACTGGACAAAAGCCCCATAGCGTCAGTGAAGGTGACGGGGTTATTGCCGACCATTGCATACAGGTTAAGGCTGTCTACATCGCCTGCGGGGTCGGGGCTGATCCAGCGCATCAGCCAAGGCGCGTAATACCGGTAGCCGTAATAATAAAGCCCGGTTGCATCACGTTCTTTGCCGGAGTAACGCACCGTCTTGAACCTGGCCTCGACCTGACTTTTTGCAGCCCACCAGGCTGTACCGCCAAACGGATAATAGCCTTCCTGGCTCAGCAAGGCCGCCTGCTCGTCGAGTTCAAGGGTACTGCTGGCTGTCGCGTCCACAAGGCTGAAACGCAGTTGCTCATCTGCAACCTCCGCAGGGCGGTGGTGTTCCCACACCAACGCCCTGACGCGTGTGAATCCGGCCTCAATCGACAGCACATTGAACGACTCGCCTGTGGCTTCATTACTGTGCAACTCAAGGCCTGGCAAATAGCGCACTTGCTCAACGTGCTGGCGGTTTTTAGCCAGGCTTGAGCGCCTCTTGAATACCCGCAGGCCTGCACCATCATAGCCATAGGTTTCGTCGTCACTGCTCCCCTGCTCACGAACCACTTGCGTGACCCGCTGCAGTTGGTTGCGCGCATTCCAGCTCATGGCCTGGCCGCGCATGAGCACTTGCTGGTTGCCGTTTTTATCAAACCCCTTGAGCGGATCAGCGTGCGAATCGAGACCATTGAGTACGCTGTGATTACTGTGCGCGGCGGTGTTGATGCGCTGGGTGTAGCCCTGGCCGCTGGAGGGCACGTGCTGCATCTGCACAAGATTGCCGCCCTCGTTGTACTGATAGTGGCGGGTGTAGTTGCGCATCAGGCTGCTGTCGGTTGAACCAAACTGCACCAGGGCCGGTAACGCCGACACCATCGCATGTTGCGCATTTTCGCGACCTGTCGCCTTGATCAACCGGGATAACGTGTCGTATTCAAAGCTGGCTGTGGGGTCAATTTTCGTATTGCTAGCCCACGTCGTTGGTTGCGCCGCATCACGGATACTGAGCACATTACCGACGCGGTCATAGGTGTAGGTCAGATCTTGCACAATGGCCTGAGTAATTCCCGGCTTGCGCGCTGTCAGCCTTAGCAAACGCCCATCGTGGGGCCTGTAGGTGGCTAGCGTCTGCACATTGTTGCCCGCACGCTCTGACTCAACCTGGCCCTGTGCGTTATAGGTGCGCAAGTCGAACAACCGCTTGCGCGTGCCGCTGCTGAACACCAATGAGGCCCCGGCAAGCTCGCCCTCAGGCCCGTATAACGATTGCTGGCGATTACCCTTGGCATCCGTTTGTTCCACAAGACCACCCAACGCATCATAGCGCCACGCACTGGTATGACACTCAGTCTCCAGTTGCGCCTTGCGCACATCGAGCTGCGCAGACCAGTCAAGCGCTTCCTCTGCCCGTAAAAACAGGCGGCCTTGCTGGGCAATGGCGCCCGATAACGCGTATTGCTCGTACAACACGCTACCGGCAGGATCATCGTGACGAATCAGTCGGCCACACTGGTTGCGCGCTGCATGCTGGGTGTTCATCGCAGCGTACTCCAACCGCTCGGTGCAACGCTCGCGCGTGTCATCGTCGGCCTGTTCATACACGGCAACCGGCCTGAGAACAGCGTCAAATTCATAACGCTGCAGTGAGCCACGTGCATCCCAGACCGATAACAACTGACCCGCAATACCGCTCAATGCAATACGCCACCCGGCATCGATACTGTGGCTGCGCAAGATGCGCCCGCTCAAACTGTGCCGAAGGCGCTGATTGGCTTGCACCGCAGGGTCTGTCTCATGCAGGCGGTGCAAACGCGCATCCCACTGCTGTTGCAACTGGCCGCCGGCGCTAAACGTTTGTCTATGCACGCGCGCTTGGGGCTCATCCTGGGCTCGGGCGCGATGATAAGCCACCGTGCGCAGGGTTAAACCTCTGGGATCAAAGGCCGTCAATGACGGTGTGTGCTGATGTAACGAAGACATAAGAAATGACCTGTTTTACACAATGATTCAAAAAGCGTAGTGATCAGGTCATGTGCCAAGGTGGTCGTACAGGCAGCTTTATGTGTCTAAATGATTACGGTCATATTGGCTACTGAGCCACGACCAAATGCACCGTGTTAAAGCCCTGCTGGCCTACAGCGAGCAATCCTCATTCCGCTAATGCAGCGGACTTTCACCCTGTTCCAATACGAATTTAATTGATAGCTCACTCATAAAACGCGCAGGCTAGAGGGCTTGGATAAGCTTTGTATCATTCTGAATGATATTAACCTTCGCTGGGTTCGATTCGTGCCCCGGCGCGCGCGACAGCATTATCCCGCCCATCTCAATAGATTGGCGGACTCCCCCTCATGGAACAGTCACTGAAACATTTGCGCTTCCCACTCGCAGCCCTGGCGATCGTGGTGATGAGTGCATGCGGTAAAACTCCACAAGCGACTGCTCCTGCACCTGCTGCAAAAGTCAGTGTGGCCAAAGTGCTAGAGCAACCCGTGAACGAGTGGGACGAGTTCACCGGTCGCCTCGAAGCACCCGAAACCGTTGAAATCCGCCCGCGTGTGTCGGGCCAAATTGATCAGGTTGCCTTTACTGAAGGTGCCCTGGTCAAAAAAGGCGATCTGTTGTTCCAGATCGACCCGCGCCCGTTCCAGGCGGCTGTCCGTCAACTTGAAGCCGAACTCCAGCAAGCTCGCGCCAATGCCACCCGCAGTGAAAACGAAGCCCAGCGCGGCGAGCGTCTGCGTCAGAGCAACGCGATTTCCGCTGAACTGGCTGACTCGCGCAGCACCGCCTCCCAAGCTGCACGGGCTGCCGTCGCTGCTATCCAGGCGCAACTGGATCTGGCCAAACTCAACCTGAGCTTTACCCGCGTCACCTCGCCGATCACTGGCCGTGTCAGCCGTGCCGACATCACCGCCGGTAACATCGTCACAGCGGATGTCACGCCGCTGACCAGTGTGGTGTCGACCGACAAGGTGTATGCCTACTTCGATGCTGACGAGCGTGTGTTCCTCAAGTACAACCAGTTGGCACGCGATGGCAAGCGTGGCCAGACCACGCCGGTTTATCTTGGGCTGTCCAACGAAGAGGGCAACCCGCACTTGGGTCAGATGAACTTCGTCGACAACCAGGTAAACCCTAAAACCGGCACCATTCGCGGTCGCGCGGTGTTCGACAACACTGATGGCAGCTTCACCCCGGGCCTGTATGCGCGCCTCAAACTGGTCGGTAGCGGCACCTACGAAGCCGTGCTGATCAATGACGAAGCGGTCGGCACCGACCTGGGCAAGAAGTTCGTATTGGTGATGGACGGCAATAACAACACCACCTACCGGGCCATTGACCTGGGGCCAAAAATAGAAGGTCTGCGCATTGTCCGCAGCGGTCTCAACAAAGACGACACCATCATCGTCAAGGGCCTGCAACGGGTGCGTCCTGGCTCGCCGGTGACCCCTGAAGTCATCCCGATGGCCAACGAACAAACCCTCGCCGCACTGGCGCAACAACGACACGCCCTGGAAGCCAGCAACCTGTTACCTGCAACGCCCGCAACCCCTGCGGCGAAGCTGGCCAGCGTTGCGACTCCTCGCGGTTAAGGGACGACAACTTCGATGAATTTTTCCCAGTTCTTCATTCAACGGCCGATTTTCGCTGCCGTACTTTCGCTGTTGATTTTGATTGCGGGCGGCATTTCGCTGTTCCAGTTACCGATCAGCGAATACCCGGAGGTCGTACCGCCAACGGTGGTGGTGCGCGCCAACTTCCCGGGTGCCAACCCTAAAGTGATCGGTGAAACCGTAGCGGCGCCACTGGAGCAGGCCATCACCGGTGTCGAACACATGTTGTACATGTCTTCGCAATCCACCGCTGACGGCAAACTCACGCTGACCATTACCTTCGCCCTGGGTACAGACCTGGACAACGCGCAGGTGCAGGTGCAAAACCGTGTAACCCGCACCGAGCCCAAGCTGCCCGAGGAAGTGACGCGCATCGGTATTACGGTAGACAAAGCATCGCCTGACCTGACCATGGTGGTGCACTTGACCTCACCGGATCAGCGCTACGACATGCTCTACCTGTCCAACTACGCGATCCTTAACATCAAGGATGAGCTGGCCCGTCTCGGCGGCGTGGGTGACGTGCAGTTGTTCGGCATGGGCGACTACTCGTTGCGTGTGTGGCTTGATCCGAACAAAACCGCTTCGCGCAATCTGACCGCCACTGACGTGGTCAACGCCATTCGCGAACAGAACCGCCAGGTAGCAGCCGGTGCACTGGGTGCGCCCCCTGCCCCTAACGCCACCAGCTTCCAGCTGTCGGTGAACACCCAAGGCCGTCTGGTGACCGAGGAAGAGTTTGAGAACATCATCATTCGCGCAGGCGATGACGGTGAAATCACTCGCCTGAAGGACATTGCCCGGGTTGAATTGGGCTCAAGCCAGTACGCCTTGCGTTCCTTGCTCAATAACCAGCCTGCGGTCGCGATCCCGATTTTCCAGCGTCCTGGCTCGAACGCCATCGATATCTCGAACGAAGTTCGCGCAAAGATGGACGAGCTGAAGAAGAGCTTCCCGCAGGGCATGGACTACAGCATCGTGTATGACCCGACGATCTTCGTTCGTGGTTCTATCGAGGCGGTGATTCACACCCTGTTCGAAGCACTGATTCTCGTGGTGCTGGTGGTGATCCTGTTCCTGCAGACCTGGCGCGCCTCGATCATTCCGTTGGCGGCTGTCCCGGTGTCGTTGATCGGTACCTTTGCGGTCATGCACATGTTCGGCTTCTCGCTGAATGCCCTGTCGCTGTTCGGTTTGGTACTGGCCATCGGTATCGTGGTCGACGATGCGATTGTGGTGGTGGAAAACGTCGAGCGAAACATCGAACTTGGGCTCGAACCGGTAGAAGCCACCAAGCGCGCCATGCGCGAAGTGACCGGTCCGATCATCGCCACAGCGCTGGTACTGTGCGCCGTGTTTATTCCGGCTGCGTTTATCTCCGGGCTGACCGGGCAGTTCTATAAACAGTTCGCGCTGACCATTGCGATCTCGACGGTCATCTCGGCCTTCAACTCACTGACCCTGTCGCCAGCACTGGCAGCAGTGTTGCTTAAAGGCCATCATGCGCCCAAAGACCGTTTCACACGGGTTCTGGACAAGCTCTTCGGTGGCTGGTTGTTCCGCCCGTTCAACCGATTCTTTGAGCGTGCCAGCCACGGCTATGTCGGCACTGTCGCCCGGGTTATCCGCAGCAGCGGTATCGCCTTACTGGTGTACGCAGGCCTGATGGTGCTGACCTTCTTTGGTTTCGCCCACACCCCAACCGGTTTCGTGCCGGGGCAAGACAAGCAGTACCTGGTGGCCTTCGCTCAACTGCCGGATGCGGCGAGCCTTGACCGTACCGAAGATGTGATCAAGCGCATGTCCGACTTTGCCCTCAAGCAACCGGGCGTTGCCAACTCCATCGCCTTCCCGGGTCTGTCGATCAACGGCTTCACCAACAGCCCCAACAGCGGCATCGTGTTCGTGGCACTCAAGGACTTTGACCAGCGCAAAGACCCAAGCCAGTCGGCTGCGGCCATTGCGGCAACCCTGAATGCCAAGTTCGGTGGCATTGAAGAAGCCTACATTGCGATCTTCCCGCCGCCGCCTGTGCAAGGTTTGGGGACCATTGGCGGTTTCCGTTTGCAAGTCGAAGACCGTGGTGGTCTGGGCTATGAGGCGCTCTATAAAGAAGTACAGAACGTCATCGCCAAAAGCCACAACGTGCCAGAACTGGCCGGCCTGTTCACCAGCTACACCGTGAACGTGCCGCAAGTAGACGCCGCAATCGATCGTGATAAAGCCAAGACCCACGGCGTGGCTGTGAGCGACATCTTCGACACCCTGCAGGTGTATCTGGGTTCGTTGTATGCCAACGACTTCAACCGCTTCGGTCGTACCTATCAGGTCAACGTTCAGGCCGAACAACAGTTCCGCCTCGAACCCGACCAGATCGGCCAGTTGAAAGTGCGTAACAACAAAGGCGAGATGATCCCGCTGGCGACCTTCATCAAGGTCAGCGACACCTCGGGGCCGGACCGCGTGATGCACTACAACGGCTTTATCACTGCCGAAATCAACGGTGCTGCGGCCCCAGGCTACAGCTCGGGTCAGGCTGAAGCAGCCATCGACAAACTGCTCAAGGAAGAACTTCCGAACGGCATGACGTACGAATGGACCGACTTGACCTATCAGCAGATCCTGTCTGGCAACACCGCGCTGTTCGTGTTCCCGCTCTGCGTATTGCTGGCCTTCCTGGTACTGGCGGCTCAATACGAAAGCTGGAGCCTGCCACTGGCGGTGATCCTGATCGTACCGATGACCTTGCTGTCGGCCATCACCGGGGTGATTGCCTCGGGGGGTGACAACAACATCTTTACCCAGATCGGCTTAATCGTACTGGTGGGACTGGCGTGTAAAAACGCGATTCTGATCGTCGAATTTGCCAAGGACAAACAAGCCGAAGGCCTCAGCCCGCTTGCTGCGGTGCTGGAAGCCTGCCGTCTGCGTCTGCGCCCGATCCTGATGACCTCAATCGCCTTCATCATGGGTGTGGTGCCGCTGGTGCTGTCCACTGGCGCGGGTGCTGAAATGCGCCATGCGATGGGTGTTGCAGTGTTCTCCGGGATGCTCGGGGTGACCTTCTTCGGCCTGCTGTTGACGCCTGTGTTCTATGTGTTGATCCGCAACTATGTTGAGCGCAGTGAAGCGCGCAAAGCGGCGCGGCACCTCAAGTTGGAGTCGCAACAATGAGCCTCAAAGTTTTCCTTCCCAGCCTTCTGGTGCTGGCCCTGAGTGCTTGCGCCGTTGGCCCGGACTACAAAACCCCGGCCACCGAGCCTGCACAGATCAGCGCTGATAACCTCAAGGGCTTTGACCGGGCACATTTTCAAGGGATCTGGTGGCAGCAGTTCGACGACCCGACCCTGAACAAGCTGGTCGCTCAGTCGCTGGCAGGCAACCGTGAGTTGCGCGTGGCCTTTGCCCGTCTGCGGGCAGCCCGCGCCATTCGTGATGACGTCAGCACAGAAACCATGCCGACCATCACCAGCCGTGCCAGCAGCGATGTAGGCAAGGGGCAAGTGCCGGGCACTACTGAAAAGCGCGTCAACAGTGAGCGCTACGATTTGGGCCTGGACATGGCCTGGGAAGTCGACCTGTTTGGCCGTATCCAGCGTGAGCTGGAGGCCAGCGATGCCGACGAACAGGCCGCAGCAGCAGACCTGTATCAGTTGCAAGTGACCATGATTGCCGAGTTGGTTGACGCTTACGGCGAACTGCGCGGCGCACAATTACGTGAACATATCGCCCTGGAGAACCTGAAAAACCAGCAGGACTCCAAGGCCATCACTGTCAGCCTGCGTGATGCTGGCGTCGGCGATGAACTCGACGTGGTGCGCGCCGATGCCCGGCTTGCGGCGGTTGAGGCCAGCGTGCCGCAACTGCAGGCCGAGCAAGTGCGTGAGCGCAACCGTATCGCCACTCTGTTGGGTGAGCGCCCTGAAAACCTCAGCGTTGATCTGAGCCCGGCGCAACTGCCTGCCATCGCCAAGGCCTTGAACATCGGCAACCCCGGCGACTTGCTGCAACGTCGCCCGGACATTTTGAGCGCCGAACGCAAGCTGGCAGCTGCTACGGCCCGGATTGGCGTGGCCAAGGCGGATTTGTTCCCGCGTGTCAGCCTCAGCGGCTTCCTGGGCTTTACCGCCGGGCGTGGTTCGCAGATCGGTTCGGCGGCGGCCAATGCCTGGGCTTTGGGCCCGAGCATTACCTGGCCTGCGTTTAACCTGGGCAGCGTGCGGGCACGTTTGCGTGGTGCCAACGCAGAGGCCGATGGCGCGCTGGCCAACTACGAGCAGCAAGTGTTGCTGGCTCTGGAAGAGTCTGAAAACGCGTTCAGTGACTACGGCAAACGTCAGCAGCGCTTGGTCTCGTTGATTCGTCAAAGCGAAGCCAGCCGCACCGCCGCCGACCTGGCAGCGATTCGCTACCGCGAAGGCACGGTGGATTTTCTGGTCTTGCTGGACGCCCAGCGTGAGCGCCTGGCGGCTGAAGACAGCCAGGCCCAGGCAGAAGTTGATCAGTTTCGCGGTGTAGTGGCGATCTACAAAGCCCTGGGCGGTGGCTGGCAAGCCGAGACCGTCGCTAGCGTGCAGTGAAGTAAAGAGCTCCTTTGGTTGGCCGCAACCAACCAATTTTTAGCCCCGCGCTCTTTCGGTCGCGGGGCTTTTTTTTGTTTGTGCATGTGCGCCTGACTGTAGTCGCTGACAAGGAACGAAGGCTGCGATCTGTCGACCTTCAACATCAAGAGATCGCGAGACAAGCTCGCTCCTACAGAGGGGATTTGGGCCGTGTTTATGGATCCCGGTTTGACTCAAGCCCTCTACTGTCCCAATCTTGCACTTCATACGCACGACTGTTACTGGATTTTGCATGTCTCAGCCTCGCCGTTACCTGGTTGTAAGCCTTCTGTCTGCTCTGATCGCAGTGGGCCTTTGGTATTGGATGCGCCCTGCTCCGGGCACCGCGCCGTCAAACACGATCAATCACAGCTATTCGTCCGCCCTGGAACAAGCCCATAACGGGCAGCCGGGGGCCGCCAGGGTGCTGTATCAGCAACTGGCACGCACTGATCTTTCCGATATTCGCCGCGCCAGCCTGCATGCCGAGCTGCCTAACTACCCGAGCCCGCAAGCACTGAAGCTGGCCGATGCCGACTTGCAAAACCCGTCACCGCTGGTGCGCAAGGCCGCGATACAAAGTATTTCGGGGCTGGTGCCCAATGCTCAGCGCACGTTGCTGCTTGGCCCGCTGCTGGATGATCCCGAGCAAAGCGTGCGTTTCGCCGCCGCCAGCGCGCTGCTGGGCTTGTCTCCTGATGAGCAAGGTCTGTATTTCGGCCCGCTGCAGCAAGTCATCGACGAGTACGAGCGCACGCTCAAGACACAACCCGACGACCCGCAGGCCCAAGGCCAGCTCGCACGTTTGTATTTGCATGAAGGGCAACTGGACGAGGCGCAGGCAGCACTTGAGAAATTCCTGGCGCTGGATCCGGAGAATCTCAAGGCTGTGGTGGCGCAGATTGATCTGCTGGATAAACGCGGCAAAACCGATCAGGCCCGTGAACTGCTGGCCAATCAGCTTAAAGCCCACCCCGACTCCGCGTACCTGCAACACGCGCTGGGGATTTGGTTGCTCAATCACGGGCAAACCGAATACGCGTTGTTGGGGCTGGCCAAAGCCGTTGAGCTGGAGCCGGACAACAGCGAGTACCGCTATAAGCTCGCCATTGCCTTGCATGAACTGGAGCAACTGGAACCGGCGCAGCGTCAGCTGGAAGAGTTGCTGCAACGCCAGCCCGCCAATCGCAAGGCGCGTCTGTTGTTGATTCGCTACTGGAAAGAGGCCGGTCAACTACAGAATGTACAGGTGCTGCTGGCGCAACTGGAGCAGCTAAACCCTGACGATCCAGCGCTGCAACAAGGGTTGTAGGCGCGCTGCGCGCAAGCTGCAAGCGATTAGGCGAGCAGTTTCTGGATTTGTGCTTGCAAGGTGTCGAGGTCGAAGGGTTTGGCCAAAATCGGGGCTGTGAGGGTGATCGGGCTGCCGGTGTCACGGATTTCTGCCGGATAACCGCTGATAAAAATCACCTTCAGGTCCGGTCGCAGCTTCACAGCGGGCTCGGCAATCTGCACGCCTGATATGCCGCCCGGCAAACGGAAGTCCGTAACCATAAGGTCCAGGTGCGGTTTGGTGGCTAAAATCGCAAACGCCTGCTCGCCGTTTTCGGCCTGCAATACCCGGTAGCCTTCGCCTGACAGGTAAGCACTGAGGATCATCAGGATCGATGGATCGTCCTCGACAATCAAAACAACATCTTGCGCATCTTCACTCATGGAAAACCTTAATCCGAACTTTGCTGCCATTACGACCGCAGCCACGGCCATAGGTTGCGACCAATTTATGTCTTTTGTACCAGCGGCAGGCAGACTTTGAACAAAGCGCCCTCTCCTAACTCACTGTGTACTTCTATTTTGCCACTATGGGCCGCAACAATCTGTTCCGAAATAAATAAGCCCAAGCCCAAGCCCGAAACAACATGGCTGCCAGCTACCCGTTCAAATTGCTGGAAAATCCGCTGCTGATTCTCCTGGCTAATGCCAATACCCTGATCACGTACTTGCACCACGGCATACCCCTCTTCGCTGTACACCGCCACATCAATTGGCTTCTGTGCACCATAACGCAGGGCGTTGGTCAGCAAGTTGGAAATCACCTGCTCGATCCTGAATTCATCCCACTGCCCCACCACCGGCTGCGCCGCACTGAAGCTGATGCTCGCTTGCGCTGCACTGATCTGGGGCGAAAACACCTCAAGCAAATTGGCAACCAACTGCGACAGATCAAATTCCGACGGCCTGATTGACAGCTTGCCCGTGCGAATCCGTGATACGTCCAGCATGTCTTCAATCAGCCGAATCAGGCTTTGGATCTGCCGCTCGTCGCGGTCAACCATGGCCTCCAGCTTGTCCTTTGTGAAAGCTGCCGTGTTGTCCCGCGCCAAGTGCATCTTGCGCAGCTGGGTTTCGAGGATCAGCCCGTTCAGCGGCGTGCGGACCTCATGGGAGACAATCGACATAAAGTCGTCACGCATGCGCACCGCATGCTCCAGTTCAACCTGTGTCTGTTGCAATTGCGCGAGCAGCACTTCTTGCTCGCGACGGCTTCGCTCAAGCGCTTCGACCTGTCGTTGCACCGCTTTGCTTTGCCGGTACAGGTCGACAAATACGTTGACCTTGCTTTTAACCGCATGAATGTCCAAAGGCTTATGCAAGAAGTCGACCGCCCCGCTCTCATACCCTTTGAACGCGTAGTTCATCTCCCGACCGGCGGCACTGACGAACACTATCGGAATATTTTTGGTGCGATCGGTCCCGCGCATCATCTCGGCCAACTCAAAGCCGTTCATGCCCGGCATCTGCACGTCCAGAATCGCCATTGCAAACTCATGTTGCAGCAACAACGAAAGCGCCTCGTCCGCAGACAGCGCTTTATAGACGATTCGGTCATCGCGTTTGATCAAGGCTTCCAGCGCCAACAGATTCTCTGGCAAATCGTCGACGATCAGCAGCTTGGCTTGAATATCACTTAGTGGCATTCGATTCGTTCCAGCTCAACAAGCAAACGGGCAATACCCTTCAAACTCAGGATGCGGTCCGGTTGGCAACGCTCCAGCGCCGCAAGCGGCATGGTGGGTACCCAGGCTTCTTCAGGGTCCTGGACGACCGTCAGGCCGCCCAGCTGTTTGACCGTGGCCAGCCCCTGCGCACCATCCTGATTGGCGCCTGTGAGTAATATCGCAGCCAGGGTGTCTTGGTACACATCGGCTGCGGATTCAAAAAGGTAATCAATCGAGGGGCGTGAATAATGCACCCGCTCCTCTCGACTCAATGAAAAACTGTGATCGTGCTCCACCGACACGTGGTAACCCGGCGCCGCGAAATACAACGTGCCCGGCGCAATCGGCTCTTTGTCCTCTACTTCCTTGACCGGTATTGCTAAACGACGGTCAAACACAGAGGCCAATTGGCTGCGTCGTTCGTCGGGCATGTGCAACACGACGATGATCGGTAGCCTGAAACCGGGCTTCATATCAGCAAAGATCGCCAGCAATGCCTCGACGCCCCCTGCAGAAGCCCCAACAACGATGGCCTGAACAGGGCGCAGTCCGGCGATTGCGATGTCTTGGACTGTCATAGCTTGCGATAGATCCGTTCTTGCTTGAGCAAAGGCGAAAATTGTTTGCTGTAATCGGAAAAATCCAGGGTTTCTTTGCTACCCAGCATCAAGAAGCCCCGATGACAGAGCGACTCCGCGAACAAACCAAACGCCCTGTTTTGTAGGTTTTTATTGAAGTAAATCAATACGTTACGGCACGAAATTAAATTGGTTTCTGAGAATACACTGTCTGTCGCCAGACTGTGATCGGCAAAGGTCACGTTTTCACGCAGGCTCTTGTCAAAAATCGCGTAGTCATAAGCCGCCGTGTAGTAATCGGCAAATGAGCGCTGCCCCCCGGCCTTTTGGTAGTTGTGGGTGTAGGCACGAACGTTTTCCAGCGAAAAGATCCCTTGCTTGGCTTTTTCAAGCGAGCGCGGGTTGATGTCAGTGGCATAAATGATGGTGCGATCGAGTAGCCCTTCCTCACGCAGCAAGATCGCCATCGAGTACACCTCTTCGCCGGTACTGCACCCCGCGACCCAGATTTTCAGCGACGGATAGGTCTTGAGAATCGGCACTACCTCCTGGCGAATGGCCAGGAAGTGCTCAGGGTCACGAAACATTTCACTCACCGGAATCGTCAGCAGTTGCAGCAACTGCATGAACACGGCCGGATCATGCAGTACCCGCTCCTGCAAGGCCGAGATGGTCTTGCAGTCGAACTGGCGCACTGCATGCAGCACCCGACGCTTGATCGATGCGCCTGAGTAGTCTCGAAAGTCATAGCTGTACTTGAGGTAGATCGCCTCAATCAGCAGCCGTATCTCGATGTCGGTGTTTCGTAGCACTTAGAGTCGTTCCATTTTCGGTAGCCAGACCCGGATCAACGAAAACAGTCGATCCAGATCAATCGGTTTAGCCAGGTAATCGTTGGAACCCGCTTGCAGGCAGCGTTCCTGATCGTCTTTCATCGCCTTGGCCGTAACTGCAATGATCGGCAGCTTGCGCCAGCGCGGGTTCTTGCGAATTTCAATGGTGGCCTCATAGCCATCCATCTCCGGCATCATCACGTCCATCAGCACCAGGTCGATGTCGTCGACCTCATTCAAACGCTCGATGGCCTCGCGACCATTACGCCCGATGACGACGATTGCGCCCTTGTGCTCCAGCGCGCTGGTGAGGGCGAAAATATTTCGCACGTCGTCATCAACCAGCAGAATCTTGCGCCCTTCGAATACTTTGTCTCGGCTGCGTGCCGTCTTGAGCATCGTTTGACGCTCATGGGACAACTGAGATTCAACTTTGTGCAGAAATAATGTCACTTCGTCCAGCAAACGCTCAGGCGAACGGGCGCCCTTGATGATGATCGAACGTGAGTATTTACGCAGTTCGGCCTCTTCGTCGCGGGTCAGGTTGCGCCCGGTGTAGACAATAACGGGCGGGAACGAGCAAATGTCTTCGGTAGACATACGCTTGAGCAGGTCGTTGCCCAGCATGTCCGGGAGCTTGAGGTCGATGATCATGCAGTCGTAGATGTTACTGCGCAGCAGATCAAGCGCCTCTTGAGCGAAGCCAACGGCGGTGATTTCAATGTCATCGTCGCCGATCAGGCGGGAAATACTGTCGCGTTGCAGGTCATCGTCTTCGACCAGCAATATCCGTTTGACCTTCTGCGTGAGTTTGGCTTCAAGGCGGGCGAAAACATCCTTGAGTTCCTCGCGGGTGGTCGGTTTGACCGCGTAACCCACGGCGCCCATGTGCATGGCGGCTTCGACACGGTCTTCGACAGAAATCACGTGCACCGGGATATGGCGAGTAGCGGCCAGGGCTTTCAAGCGCTGCAATACGGTCAACCCGGAGTGATCGGGCAAGCGCATGTCGAGCAGAATGGCGTCCGGAATAAACTGCGCCGCCAGGCTGAAGCCTTCGTCAGCACCGTGGGCGACCAGGCAGCGATAGCCCAGTTCGTGAGCCAGATCGTAGAGGATGTGCGCAAAGTTCGGCTCATCTTCAATCACAAGAATGCAGCGCGTACTGAATGGCGCTTGTTCGCGGTCGTCCATGAAGCGCGGGATATTCAGCGGCACATCCGGCGCCTGTACCGGCAACGCCTTGCCAGGCAATGTCTGTGGCACGCGCGGAGCATTGACGGGAGCCTCTACAGGCAGTTCGGCGTCTTCGACGAACTGTACGGGCATGATCAAGGTGAAGACACTGCCCTGCCCCGGCTCGCTGCTGACACTGATAGAGCCGCCGAGCAAGGTCGCCAGATCCCGCGAGATCGACAAGCCGAGGCCGGTGCCGCCATAACGGCGGTTGGTGGTGCCATCTGCCTGACGGAACGCTTCGAAAATGCTCTCTTGCTGCTCGGCCGCAATGCCGATGCCGGAGTCTTCGACAGCAAATGCAATGGCATTGCCCGGATGACGCGACACCGTCAGGCTGACCCGGCCTTTTTCAGTGAACTTGACCGCGTTGGACAGCAGGTTCTTGAGAATTTGCTCCAGACGCTGGCTGTCTGTGTAGATCAACGCGGGGGTGCCAGGCTGCAAGTCGACGCGCAACTCCAGCGACTTGTCACTGGCCAACGGCTGGAACACCCCGCGTATGCCATCGAGCATCCGCGCCACGCTGGTGTTTTCGGGGCGCACCTCAAGCTTGCCGGCTTCGACCTTGGATATATCCAGAATGTCGTTGATCAGGTTGAGCAAATCGTTGCCTGCCGAATAGATCGATTCGGCAAATTTGACTTGCTCACCCGTGAGGTTCTGCTGCGGGTTCTCCGACAACAGTTTGGCCAGAATCAGCGAGCTGTTAAGCGGTGTTCGCAGCTCATGGGACATGTTGGCGAGAAATTCCGACTTGTACTTGCTCGAACGCATCAACTCATCGGCACGCTCTTCGAGCTGCTCCTGAGCCTGGTTCAGCTCGGTATTCTTGCGGTCCATGGCATCACGCTGCTCTGCCAGGGCCTCGTTGGTCTGTTCGAGCTCTGCTTGCTGCGCCTCAAGGCTGGTCTGCGACTCTTTAAGAATGCGCGACTGCTCTTCCAGCTCTTCGTTGGCGGTCTTGAGCTCTTCTTGCTGCACTTGCAGTTCTTCATTGAGCTGCTGGGTCTCTGCCAGCACTTCTTGCAGGCGCTGGCGGTAACGCGCGGCCTCAATCGAGGTGCCGATGTTGTCTGCGATCAAGTCGAACAGCTCAATGTCACGGTCTTCCAGCGGGCGAAGAAAGCCCAGCTCAATCACCCCGTTTACCCGGTCATCGTCGCTGGTCGGCACCACCAGCACACTGCGAGGCGCGCCCTCACCCAGCCCGGAGCTGACTTTGAAGCAGTAGTCCGACGGCACATCGTCCAGACGGATCAACTGATCCTGGAACGCGGCTTGCCCAACAATGCCTTCGTCATTGTGAATCACCTCGTTGCGCGCTTCTTGCTCACGAGAGAATCCATAGCTGGCGATGCGGCGCAAGCCGCCGTGATCTTCACGCACATACACTGCGGCAACGACCGTGCCCAGGTACTGCGCGCAGAACTGCAGGATATTGCGGCCCAGCATGTTCAGCGTGAGGCGGCCAAGCACCTGCTCGGCCAGTTCGGTCTGCCCGTTACGCAGCCAGGCTTGTCGTTCAAGACGCTCAGCAGCCTTAACCTGCAACTCGAAGTTGTTTTGGTAACTCTTTGAAAGATTGAGTAAATCTCTGCGGCCGACATATGCCAAAAAGCCGCTCAGGCCCAACACGAAAAGCAAGTAAAGCCCGACGCAGACGAAAGTAGTCGTACTGGCTTCGTTATTGCGAGCCACCCGCAACTGTTGCTCCAGCTGGATGAAATCGTCATATTCCTGACGGATCTGGTCAGTCAGGCTTTTGCCCCTGCCAGACTGAACCGCCGCACGGTAATCGCCACTCTGACGGCGCAAATCGACCATGGACTGGGCATAAGCAGCCCATTCGTTCTGCAACGCCGCAATGCGCTTGAGACGATCAACTTGCTGGGGGTTATCACTGACCAGTTCTTGCAACCCTTGGATCTGCGCAAGTACTTGCGGTTTGGCCACCGCGTAAGGGTCAAGAAAATGCTCATCGCCGGTAATCAGAAACCCGCGCATGCCGGTTTCCAGATCAACTGTCAGTCTGATCGCTTCATTGGTGTTGCTGATGACACGGTCGCTATGTTCGACCCATTTAAGGACTGACAGCAAATAGCTGATCATCACCACGAACAGCACTGCACTCATCACACCGACTGCCAAAGGCAAACCAACGTTACGACTCAGCAGTTTGCGAAAACTTTGCTCGTCAATGGATGCAGGTGAGTTCATTTGTCTGGCCTGTGGACATAAAAATTAGTGAGAGTTTGAAGTAATACCGCGAAATAGTTCAGCTTTCTTGCACCTTAGTAGGATTTTTCTTACAAAAAACCGTACTTTGCTGGTGCTCAAGGCTATTCTTACCGGCCAGATGCCAGCGTGAAGGGTCCTGGATTTAAATTTTTATCGAGATCATGAATATGTCCGCAACGCCCTCCACCATTCTTGTAGTCGAAGACGACGCCATTGTTCGTATGCTGATCGTTGACGTGCTTGAAGAGTTGGAGTTCAACGTGCTTGAAGCCGATGGCAGCGAGTGCGCAATGGCATTTCTTGAAGACAAAGGCCAGTGCATTGACTTGATGATGACCGATGTCGGGCTACCCGGCATGGACGGTCATGCACTGGCTTGCAAAGCCCGTGAACTGTACCAGCAACTGCCCATTCTGTTTGCCAGCGGCTACGCCGAGACCCTCACTGTGCCTGAGGGCATGGCCGTCATTGGCAAGCCCTTCTCTATTGATCAGTTGCGCGTCAAGGTAAAGAGCATGTTGGTCCAGCCGCAAAGTTGACAGGCCAAACGCACCTCAACAACACTGCGCACCTCGTTTTGGCTCTGGAACAGTGATGCCGACTGCCACACACACCGCTTGCGCGATTATTGGCCTGGGATGCCGCCAGGGGTGCACTTGCGATGATTTATTGGCATTGGTTGAGCAATCTCTCGACAAGGCCGGGCTCACATTAGGCGCTGTCCAGGGCATCGCCAGCATCGACCTCAAGCGAGAAGAACCGGGACTTATCGAACTCTGCAGGCGGCTGAACCTGCCTTTTAATGTGTTCAACGCGGATCAGCTTGCCCCCTATGCCTCACAGCTCAGTCAGCGCTCCAAGGTTGTTTTCGAGCAAACCGGGTGCTGGGGTGTGGCCGAAAGTGCCGCATTGGCACTGGCCGAACAGCTGGGTGGCGCAGGCGCAACACTGCTTGTGACACGCCAGGCGTCCTCAGTGGCAACCTTTGCATTGGCCTGCACAGGGCAAATAACGCGATAATCCCCCGCCTCACTATGAGCGTTCTTCACGAACGGCTCTATTTAGACCTTTTCAGAGACTGCCATGACTGTTTACTTCATCGGTGCCGGGCCCGGCGACCCAGAGCTGATTACCGTCAAAGGCCAGCGTTTGATCCGTACCTGCCCGGTGATTATTTATGCCGGCTCGCTGGTGCCCACTGCCGTACTGGACGGCAATGGCGCTGAGCAGATCATCAACAGCGCTGAACTGCACCTTGAGCAAATCATCGATCTGATAAAAAGCGCCGACGCCAAAGGTCAGGACGTGGCCCGCGTGCACTCGGGTGATCCGAGCCTGTATGGCGCCATTGGCGAGCAAATTCGCTGCCTGCGTGAGCTGGGCATCGCCTTTGAAATCATTCCGGGCGTGACCGCCACCGCAGCATGCGCCGCCATTCTGGGCGCCGAGCTGACGCTGCCGGACATCTCGCAAACAGTGATCCTGACCCGTTACGCGGAAAAAACCGTAATGCCGCCTGGTGAGGAACTGGCCAGCCTGGCGCAGCACGGCGCGACCATGGCGATTCACTTAGGGGTTAAAAACCTTGAAAGCATCGTTCGCGAACTGCAGCCGCATTACGGCAGCGACTGCCCGATTGCCGTGATTCACCGCGCCAGTTGGCCGGACCAGGATTGGGTACAAGGCACCCTTGAGGACATTCAGGCCAAAGTACAGGCCAAGGGATTCAGGCGCACCGCGTTGATTTTGGTCGGCCGGGTACTGGCCAGTGACAACTTTACCGAGTCCTCGCTATACCGGGCCGGGCATGCGCATTTGTATCGACCCTAAGAACCCAAACCTGTAGGAGCGAGCTTGCCTCGCGATCTTTTAAGATCAAATGATCGCGAGGCAAGCTCGCTCCTACAAAAAAAGGCATAAAAAAACGGTGCTCACGGGGCACCGTTTTTTTATTCACGTCGCAGCGAACACCCTGTTACTGATCACTCAGTAGTAGGCGTTTTCTTTCTGCGAGTGGTCGGTCACGTCACGCACACCCTTAAGCTCGGGCACGCGCTCAAGCAAGGTGCGCTCAATGCCTTCGCGCAGGGTTACGTCTGCCTGGCCGCAGCCCTGGCAGCCGCCACCGAACTTGAGCACGGCAATCCCGTCTTCAACCACTTCGATCAAGCTGACCTGACCACCGTGGCTCGCCAAACCGGGGTTGATCTCGGTTTGCAGGTAGTAGTTGATACGCTCGTTGATCGGGCTATCAGCGTTAACCATTGGCACTTTGGCGTTCGGCGCCTTGATGGTCAGTTGGCCACCCATGCGGTCTGTAGCGTAATCCACCACCGCATCGTCGAGGAACGCTTCGCTGAACGAATCGATCCAGGCCGTGAAACTCTTCAGGCCAATGGCAGTATCTTCAGGCTTCACTTCATTGGGCTTGCAGTAGGCTATGCAAGTTTCAGCGTACTGGGTGCCCGGCTGGGTGATAAAGACGCGAATGCCGATACCCGGGGTGTTCTGCTTGGACAGCAGATCAGCCAGGTAATCGTGGGCGGCGTCGGTAATCGTTATGGCGCTCATGGAATCTCCTCGCAGACATGGGGGGCAGTTTACGCCAATCGGCGCGCCTGACAAAGTCCTAGTGTTTTTGTCAGGCAATCTGCCCTCTCTTGTTAAGTTATTACCGGCCGCATTACAGGTTTTCGTAGCGATTCATGTCCAAAACACCCGCTTCAACCGGATCGGTCTCATTGATGTACTCGCCAATATCATGGAAGTACTCCCAGAACTGCGGGTTGCTGCGGCGAACGCCCCACCGCTCGACGATAGCCTCGAAGCTTTTCTGATCTTTGGATTGCTCCATCGCTTCGACAAACGCCTCAACATCAGCGGCCAGAATGTTGAACATGAAGTTCGGGTAACTGCTGAGCACGCCCGGGAAAATAGTTAACGTGTCCAGCCCGGGTTGCAAGCGGTAGGCCTCGCCGAGCATAAAGGCCACGTTGCTGTGGGCACGGTTGCGCAACATGCTGTACATCTCGCGGTCACCGTTGTTGCCTTCAATGCGCAGCATGGTCGCTTCCGGCAATTGATTGATGACCGCCAGCCCCGCTGCCGGACGCGCAGTCAGACGGCTGAGTGATTGCTCGGCGAACTGGAACTCCTGTGCAATATCAGGTCGCGAGCAATAAGCGCCGGTGCAACGGTTAATCGGATCCGGGTTGGCATTCAAGGTGCCGGCGCGGTCAATCAACTTGAGGGCAAAGTCACGCTTGGGATCAGTCGGGTCGAGGATCATGCCGGTTGGCGTGCTGGTGTCGATTTTTTCGTAATCCAGCCACATCTTGATCTTGCCGCTGTTCTGGTACCAGTCACTGAGGATGCTGGCGCGCGAATCTGCCGGCATCAGGCGCAAAAAGTTGGCCTCAGCACCGTTACGGATCAAGTCAAAGTACAACCGCGTCTGAGCCTGATGCGAAACGTTGCCGAACACATCAAAGTTGACCGCCAACTGATAGTAGGTGCGCTCGAGCAGCGGGAAGTCGAACAGCCACATCGTCTGCGGCACTTCACCGATCAAGCCCTTGGTGACACTGGCGCTGTCAAAGTGACGGAAGATCGTCAGCAGCGCATTGTCATTGCCCGCCCACAGCGTTGCCCAACTCGGAGGTGGCATGTCCGCGTATGCATCTTGACGCAGCTTTACGTATTCATTGCGCTTGTCACGGAAGCTGTGCCACAGCGAGAGCACACTGCCGACGTCATCGTTCTGCCCCGGCATCGCCAGCAACGGCGTTGCTTCGCCACGATAGGCGGCATCCGTGATATAGCGGTCATGGGCTGGCTCCTGGAACAGCGCCCAGAAGTTGTCCCGGATCACGTCCGTGGCAATTTGCCCGCGGCACACCGGCCCGCGAATAAAGGTGCGTACAAAATACTCGGCGTTATCGAGCATGAACTGATAACGCGCCACGGCCGGGATCGCTTCAAAGGTTTCAAACGGGTTGGCGCGACTGCGCGGCCCGTAACCCGGCAGCGAGGTGGCATGCCAGTCGCCGCTGTAGAACAGTTGCTTGACCCGCTCGAGCTTTTGCTTGCCCATCGTGTAGGTGATGTGGGTTTTGTGCACGATCACGCCTTGTACCGGCATTAACCGGTAATAGAACGTGGTGCCCGGATCATCATTTGGACGGCGGGTAGCGATCAGGTCAATCGGCTGACCGCTCGGCGTGCGCGAACGCACCCACTGGAAGAAATGCCCAGGCACGCCGTTGTCAAAATACGTATGGGCAAGGAACAAGTGTTCGAACAGCCAGCGCCCGACCAACGCCTCTGTTGAGCCCGGACGATTGAGCAGCGCTTCCCATTCGGCAATTTGCGCGGCTTCGCCTGCGCTGGGTTTGATAGCGTGCTGATCAACCGGTGCGCCTTGCTTTAGCCAGGTCTGCACGGTTTGGTATTGCTTGTCGGTGAGGCCGGTTACGGCCAGGGGCATGCCTTCTTTAGGGTGCTTTTGGGCGTAGGCATCGAACTCGCCCGGCGCCGGGCAAGAGTTCTCTCGGTTCAGCCCAAGGACGATTTCTTCTGGCAACTTGGCATTGGGCGTCAGTGGCGTGTTATGGCCCAGCTCAAGCATCCGTTCCATCAAGGCCGCTTGCGCACCTTGCGCATCGAGCACCGAGTAAAAGCCTTTGCGGCGCCATTCATCCGGGCCGCTGGCATCGTAGAAAATCCGCGTAGGTGCAACCGGTGTCGTGCGGTCACCTTTATAGACAGGTACTTTACTGGCACCGCGGGTCGCGCCCTCGGCGCTGCCCAGGTTGAGCTGGCAGGCTGCGTCGTTGCACGCATGGCAGGCAACGCATTTTTCGGTAAGGATCGGCTGTATGTCCCGTGTGTAGGATATAGCCGGACTCGCCAGCGGGGCTTGTCCCAGCGCTGTACTACACACCACCAGCGTCACGGCGCCGGTGAGTAGGCGAAAAAACATGTGCCATTGTCCTGATATTGAAATGTCGCGATTCTACCCGTGCTACACGCCTTCCAACATGAGCTGAATTCATGCAAATCTTCCGGCGCTCAAATTAGGCGCAGGTTTGTTATGATTTGCCATCTTTTGCATGGCTCTAACAGGTAGTCCTATGTCTGACCGCAGCGCTCGTATCCAAGCACTTCAGCAAGCCCTCAAAGAGCGCATTCTGATTCTCGATGGCGGCATGGGTACTATGATCCAAAGCTACCGCCTTGAGGAACACGACTATCGTGGCACGCGTTTTGCCGATTGGCCGAGCGATGTCAAAGGCAACAACGACCTTTTGGTCATCACTCGCCCGGATGTCATTGGCTCGATAGAAAAAGCCTACCTGGATGCCGGTGCCGACATTCTCGAAACCAACACCTTCAACGCCACCCAGGTTTCCCAGGCCGACTACGGCATGCAGGCCATCGCCTACGAGCTAAACGTAGAAGGCGCACGCCTTGCTCGCAAGGTAGCCGACGCCAAGACCCTCGAAACCCCGGACAAACCACGTTTTGTTGCCGGCGTGCTCGGTCCGACCAGCCGTACCTGTTCGCTATCGCCAGACGTCAACAACCCCGGCTATCGCAACGTCACCTTTGATGAACTGGTGGAAAACTACACCGAGGCCACCAAGGGCCTGATCGAAGGCGGTGCCGACCTGATCCTGATCGAGACCATTTTCGACACCTTGAATGCCAAGGCAGCGATCTTCGCCGTGCAAGGCGTGTTCGAAGAGCTGGGCTTTGAGCTGCCGATCATGATCTCCGGCACCATCACTGATGCTTCCGGCCGCACGCTGTCGGGCCAGACCACCGAAGCGTTCTGGAACTCCGTGAGCCATGCCAAACCGATTTCGGTGGGTTTGAACTGCGCATTGGGCGCCAGTGAACTGCGCCCGTACCTCGAGGAGTTGTCGAACAAGGCCGACACCCACGTCTCGGCTCACCCCAACGCGGGTTTGCCAAACGAGTTCGGCGAGTACGATGAACTGCCGGCACAAACCGCCAAGGTGATTGAAGAGTTCGCCCAAAGTGGCTTTTTGAACATTGTCGGAGGTTGCTGCGGTACCACGCCGGGCCACATCCAGGCCATCGCCAATGCTGTGGCCGGTTACGCGCCGCGCCAGATTCCGGACATCCCGAAGGCTTGCCGCCTGTCGGGCCTTGAGCCGTTCACCATTGATCGCAGTTCGTTATTCGTCAACGTCGGCGAACGTACCAACATCACCGGCTCTGCGCGCTTTGCCCGCCTGATCCGTGAAGACAACTACACCGAAGCCCTTGAAGTGGCCCTGCAACAAGTTGAAGCCGGTGCGCAGATCATCGACATCAACATGGACGAAGGCATGCTGGATTCGAAGAAGGCGATGATCACCTTCCTCAACCTGATTGCCGGCGAGCCGGATATCTCCCGCGTACCGATCATGATCGACTCCTCCAAGTGGGACGTGATTGAAGCGGGCCTCAAATGCATTCAGGGCAAAGGCATCGTCAACTCGATCAGCATGAAAGAAGGCGTCGAGCAGTTCATTCACCACGCCAAACTGTGCAAGCGCTACGGCGCTGCCGTGGTGGTGATGGCTTTTGACGAAGCGGGCCAAGCTGACACCGAAGCACGCAAAAAAGAGATCTGCAAACGCTCCTACGACATTCTGGTCAATGAAGTCGGCTTCCCGCCGCAAGACATCATCTTCGACCCGAACATCTTCGCCGTGGCCACCGGCATTGAAGAGCACAACAACTATGCAGTGGACTTCATCAACGCCTGCGCCTACATCCGCGATGAACTGCCGTATGCCCTGACCTCGGGCGGTGTGTCCAACGTATCGTTCTCGTTCCGTGGCAACAACCCGGTGCGTGAGGCGATCCACTCGGTGTTCCTGCTGTACGCCATTCGCAGCGGCCTGACCATGGGTATCGTTAACGCCGGGCAACTGGAAATCTACGACCAGATCCCGGTGGAACTGCGCGATGCCGTCGAAGACGTGGTGCTCAACCGCACCCCGGAGGCCACGGACAACCTGTTGGCGATTGCCGACAAGTACAAGGGCGATGGCAGTGTCAAAGAGGCCGAGACCGAGGAATGGCGCAGCTGGGACGTCAATAAGCGTCTGGAGCACGCACTGGTCAAGGGCATCACCACGCACATCGTCGAAGACACCGAAGAATCGCGCCTGTCCTTCAGCCGCCCGATTGAGGTGATTGAAGGTCCCCTGATGTCCGGCATGAACATCGTCGGCGACCTGTTTGGCGCGGGCAAAATGTTCTTGCCGCAGGTGGTGAAGTCCGCCCGCGTGATGAAACAGGCGGTGGCCCACCTGATTCCGTTTATCGAGCTGGAAAAAGGCGACAAGCCAGAAGCCAAGGGCAAGATCCTCATGGCCACGGTGAAAGGCGATGTGCATGACATCGGCAAGAACATCGTGGGTGTGGTGCTGGGTTGTAACGGCTACGACATCGTTGACCTGGGCGTTATGGTGCCTGCGGAAAAAATCCTGCAAGTGGCCAAAGAACAGAAATGCGACATCATCGGCTTGTCCGGCTTGATTACCCCATCGCTGGATGAAATGGTGCACGTGGCCCGTGAAATGCAGCGCCAGGACTTCCATCTGCCGCTGATGATCGGCGGCGCCACGACCTCCAAGGCGCACACTGCGGTCAAGATCGAACCCAAGTATCAAAATGATGCCGTGGTTTACGTCACCGACGCCTCACGGGCCGTGGGCGTGGCTACCCAACTGCTGTCCAAGGAACTCAAGGCCGGTTTTGTCGAGAAAACCCGCGAAGAATACGTTGAGGTGCGCGAACGTACGGCAAACCGCAGCGCCCGCACTGAACGCTTGAGCTATGCCGCATCGATTGCCAAGAAGCCGCAGTTCGACTGGGCCACCTACCAGCCGGTGAAACCGACGTTCACGGGCGCCAAGGTGCTGGACAATATCGACCTCAAAGTACTGGCTGAGTACATCGACTGGACGCCGTTCTTTATCTCTTGGGACCTGGCCGGCAAGTTCCCGCGCATCCTCGACGACGAAGTGGTCGGCGAAGCGGCAAGAGCGTTGTACGCCGACGCGCAAGAGATGCTGAAAAAGCTGATTGATGAAAAGCTGATCAGTGCGCGGGCGGTCTTTGGTTTCTGGCCTGCCAACCAGGTTAACGATGACGATCTGGAGCTCTACGGTGACGACGGCAAGCCTTTGGCCAAGCTGCATCACCTGCGCCAACAAATCATCAAGACCGATGGCAAACCAAACTTCTCGCTGGCCGACTTTGTTGCGCCAAAAGACAGCGGTGTGATCGACTACGTGGGCGGCTTTATCACCACCGCGGGGATCGGCGCCGAAGAAGTGGCCAAGGCCTACCAGGATGCAGGCGACGACTACAACTCGATCATGGTCAAAGCCCTGGCCGACCGCTTGGCCGAGGCTTGCGCCGAGTGGCTGCACCAACAAGTGCGAACAAACTACTGGGGCTATGCCAAGGATGAGCACCTGGACAACGAGGCCTTGATCAAAGAGCAGTACAGCGGCATCCGCCCTGCTCCCGGCTACCCGGCGTGCCCGGACCACACTGAAAAAGCGACGTTGTTTGCCTTGCTGGACCCTGAAGCACAAGAAATGCGTGCAGGCCAGAGCGGCGTGTTCCTGACCGAGCACTACGCAATGTTCCCGGCAGCAGCGGTAAGCGGCTGGTACTTCGCGCACCCGCAAGCGCAGTACTTTGCTGTAGGTAAAGTCGACAAGGACCAGATCGACAGCTACACCGCGCGTAAAGGTCAGGACCTGAACGTGACCGAACGCTGGCTGGCGCCTAACCTCGGCTACGACAACTAAGTAAAAACCCTGTAGGAGCGAGCTTGCCTCGCGATCTTTTAAACAATCAAAAGATCGCGAGGCAAGCTCGCGCCTACAAAGGGATTTACCGTTTAACCGGCGTGCGCATGGTGACGAATTCTTCAGCCGCCGTCGGGTGGACGCCGATGGTTTCGTCAAAATGCTGTTTGGTTGCACCGGCTTTCAAGGCAATCGCCAGTCCCTGCACGATCTCCCCCGCCTCTGGCCCTACCATGTGGCAGCCCAGCACTTTATCGGTGTCAGCATCGACCACCAGTTTCATCAACGTACGTTCCTGACACTCGGTCAGGGTCAGTTTCATTGGGCGGAAGCTGCTCTCGAAGATCTGCACCTTGTGCCCGTCTTCGATGGCCTGTTCTTCGCTCAGTCCTACCGTACCGATGTTCGGCAAACTGAACACCGCAGTCGGGATCATGCGGTAGTCAACAGGGCGATACTGCTCAGGCTTGAACAGGCGACGCGCAACCGCCATGCCTTCGGCCAAAGCCACTGGCGTGAGTTGCACACGGCCAATCACGTCACCAATCGCCAGAATCGACGGTTCGGTGCTCTGGTACAGGTCATCGACTTGCACAAAGCCGCGCTTGTCGAGTTTGACCCCGGTATTTTCCAGCCCGAGGTTGTCGAGCATCGGACGGCGCCCCGTCGCGTAGAACACGCAATCGGCTTCCAGCTCACGGCCGTCTTTAAGGGTGGCCTTGAGGCTGCCATCTGCCTGCTTGTCGATGCGCGCGATGTCTGCGTTGAACTGCACGTCCATGCCGCGCTTGGTCAGCTCTTCATGCAGGTGTTTGCGCACAGCGCCGTCAAAGCCACGCAGGAACATGTCCCCGCGGTACAACAACGACGTCTGGGCACCCAAACCGTGGAAGATCCCGGCGAATTCCACGGCGATGTAGCCGCCACCCACCACCAGCACGCGCTTGGGCAGCTCTTTGAGGAAGAACGCTTCGTTGGAGCTGATTGCCAACTCATGCCCCGGAATTTCCGGAATTTGCGGCCAGCCGCCCGTTGCGATCAGGATATGTTTGGCCGTATGACGCTGGCCATTGACTTCAACCTCGTTGGGCCCGGTCAGTTTGGCGTGGCCTTCCATCAGGGTGACGCCACTGTTGACCAGCAGGTTGCGGTAAATACCGTTGAGGCGTTGGATTTCGCGATCTTTGTTGGCGATCAGGGTCGCCCAGTCAAAATTCGCTTCACCCAGGCTCCAGCCAAAGCCGGACGCTTGCTCGAAGTCTTCGGCGAAGTGCGCACCGTAGACCAGCAGCTTTTTCGGCACGCAGCCTACGTTCACGCAGGTACCGCCCAGATAACGGCTTTCTGCTACCGCCACTTTGGCCCCAAAACCCGCAGCAAAGCGTGCAGCACGCACACCACCGGAACCCGCACCAATTACAAACAAATCAAATTCGTAGGCCATTTCTCTCTCCTAGGCAGGCCATCAGCATAATCGCTCCAGCGCGATTGACCAGCGCCGGCAGTTAACGCGAGGCAAATAAACGACAAAGCCACCCGAAGGTGGCTTTGTCTTGCAACGTTCTACACGCAGGCTCTGTTAGTAAGCCTTGCCGGTTTTGTAGAAGTTTTCGAAGCAGAAGTTGGTTGCTTCGATGTAGCCTTCAGCACCACCGCAGTCGAAACGCTTGCCTTTGAATTTGTAGGCAATCACGCAACCGTTTTGCGCCTGTTTCATCAGGGCGTCGGTGATCTGGATCTCGCCACCTTTACCCGGCTCGGTCTGCTTGATCAGGTCGAAGATGTCCGGAGTCAGGATGTAGCGGCCGATGATGGCCAGGTTCGATGGCGCGTCTTCCGGTGCTGGTTTTTCAACCATGTTGCGCACGCGGTACAGGTCATCACCAATCAGGTCGCCAGCGATGACGCCGTACTTGTTGGTTTCTTGCGGGTCAACTTCCTGAATCGCGATGATGGTGCAACGGTACTGGTTGTACAGTTTGACCATCTGCGTCAGTACGCCGTCGCCTTCCAGGTTTACGCACAGGTCATCTGCCAGTACCACAGCAAACGGCTCGTCGCCGATCAGCGGGCGGCCAGTCAAAATGGCGTGGCCCAGGCCTTTCATTTCGGTTTGACGGGTGTACGAGAACGAACACTGATCCAGCAGGCGACGGATGCCTACCAGGTATTTTTCTTTGTCTGTGCCCTTGATCTGGTTTTCCAGCTCATAGCTGATGTCGAAGTGGTCTTCCAGTGCGCGTTTGCCACGTCCTGTGACGATAGAAATTTCATTCAAGCCAGCGTCCAGTGCTTCTTCAACCCCGTACTGGATCAGTGGCTTGTTCACCACCGGCAGCATTTCTTTTGGCATGGCCTTGGTCGCTGGCAAAAAGCGAGTGCCGTAACCGGCTGCTGGGAACAAGCATTTCTTGATCATATGAGTCCTTAAAAGGGCTGTACGTTCGAATTTTGGCGCAGTCTAATCAGGCGGCATCGACGTTACAATGCCCCGAATAGCAAACTGATGCCAACCTAGATGAATTTTTAGCCAACAAGTTCATTAATTACTTATTTTTCAACTACTCATCGACTGAGTGAAGCAGTTAACACGTCGGCACCTGCTCCAGGCAGATTGCGGCCAAACGCCATATCACGAGGCCAACGCCCTCGATTGGCGGTATTATTGCCGCCGTTTTCGATTCTTAAAGGTCCCAGCTTCGATGTCAGCCACAAAAAGCGTCAACGGTTACCTGATAAAAAATGTCAGTTCAAAAGAATGGTGGATGGTCGCTCCATCAGGCGAACACGTCGCGGGACCATTCCCCTCGGAAAAAGCCGCAATCGAGGTTGCCGAAGTCTTTGAAGACCTTGCTGGGCCAGCACCTCGCGGGCGCAGCAAGGATTGAGCATAGACGCTTCTGCCGCCTGAGGGCGGCAGCCTTGTTTATTGGGTACCGACACCTATCAACACGCCATTAATGGTCTGCCCGTAAGCATTCACACCATCATTGGCGTGGTACTTGAGTCGGGTTTTCTCGACCGAGCCTTCTACCAAACGCGGATCCTGCGGCCGCTCATGGGTATTGATGTAGGCGGCCACATCCCACGCTTGTTCATCGCTCAAACTGTTGGCCTTGCCCAGTGGCATGTTGTGTTTGATGAATGAGGCAGCGGTGTTGATCCGGTGCATGCCGGCCCCCCAGTTGTAAGACTCCTTGCCCCACAGCGGCGGCATCACGTAATCAGCGCCAACCTTTTGCCCCTGGCCATTATCGCCATGGCAAATCGCACACTGGTCCTTGTAGACCGCAGCGCCGCGTACCAGATCGTAGCCACCGGCGGGCTGCGCGACATCCGGGTAACCACGCCCCGGCAACTCGACACCCACCGGCGCTTTGGTCGATAACCAATAGGCATACACCGACAATGCGGTGATCTCACGACTGTCGGCCGCAGGGGGTGTTCCGCCATTCATGCTGAACTGAAAACAGCCCTGCAAACGTTCTGCAAAGGTGTTGACCTTGTCGTTCTTCTTTCGATAGGCCGGGTACATCGGGTAAGCACCCCATAGTGGCGCCGAATTGGCCATGCGCCCCTGATCCAGGTGGCAGTTGGTACAGTTCAGGCCATTGCCCACGAACTGCGGGGCTTGGCGCTTGGTATCGACAAACAGCGCATAACCGTCTTTAACCATTTTTCCGTAAGCGTTATCCGGCAGTTCGCTTTCCAGCGGCGGCTGGAAATACTCCGGGCCGTGGCCACTCACCGGTGGGATTTTGATCTGGCTCTGATCGTCCATGGCGATCGTGGCGGCCAGGGCGACAGGGCTCAACAGCATCGACAGCGCGCAAGCAGGCATCATGCTTTTCATGGCGCGATCTCCTTGTGGCCCACGGTTGAGAAATACTCGGCCACGGCTTTGACTTCGTCTTCGCTCATGGCCTTGGCGATATGGCCCATCAAGTCGTTGGGGTCATTCTCGCGCGAGCCATCGCGCCAGGCATTCAACTGCGCCACCAGGTACATCGCAGGCTGATTGGCCAATGGCGGGAAAGCGCTGCCCACCCCTGCCCCGCCCGGCCCATGACAACTCACGCACTCCGGGATTTGCCGATCCCAGGCGCCACGCAATGCCAGCGTTTCCCCCACGCCTTCAGGCATGCTGCTGCGATTGATCGGCGGGACTGACGGCGCCGGCATCGCAGCAATAGCTTGGGTGACCGAGATAATTTCGTCGTCAGTCAAGGCCTTGGCCAGCGGCTGCATCACGGGACTGACCCGTTTGCCACTTTGGAAGTCGTGAAGCTGTTTGCTCAGGTAGTCAGCAGAAATACCGGCTAATCGCGGAAAACCTGCAGGTGCCAGCCCCATGCCATCAGCCCCGTGGCAAGCCACACACGCCAGGGCACCGGGCTGTGCCCCGCCCTGCAGGTAAATGTTGGCAGAAGTTTGCGCCTGTACGCTGTTGAGCGTGAGCAGCACTACGCCGCCCAACAGCACTCGGTTAAGTGGAATCATGACCCACTCCATTATTGTTATAAGTTTAGGCCTAAAAAATATAAGCCTTATGGAGCGTAGGGGAATTCCGACAGAGTCACAACCAATGAGCAAAGGAACCCGGCAAACAGGCATAGAAAAACCTGACGCAGCCTTGAGCCTCTGTCAGGTTTTATGGGGAACGCGGGCGGATCAAGTGCCTGCGTTATTCTCCAGAAATACAATGTGTAGCTGACTGACGAATGTCCCCCGGGCGAACCGGCACATTGGACATGCTTTCATAGACCTTGATGCTGCTGCCGCCTGAACGCTCTTCGATATCAATGACCGCCGTTGGATTGGAGGTCAGCTTTTGCGGCACGATAATTCTCAGCCCATCTTTGTGCGGCTCGATCTGTGGGTCGTTTCGAGTTTTGGACAACTGTTGCACCAGGCATTGAGCATAGGCGTCCGGTTTTTTGCCCGAAATAACATTCAGGGTAGGAATCGTGTGTTCGATATCCGTCACTGAAGCACAGCCACCCAACGCCAGCACCGCCACCAAAACGCCCCACTTCATACAATTCCTCCGTTAAAGACCCTAAGACAGTAAATCTTTAACTTTGCTCCCTGATGTCAGGGAATAAGTTTTCAACAGTGGCCAACTATCTGCCTTTTACGTCAGACTCGCCTGGACCACGGCATAATAAGCGCCTTTAGACCCAAGCTTGGACTAAAGCACGTGCTATCGTGCTGATTTTTTGGCAAAAGCCCCCTTTTTGGAGCCCACATGAAGTTCTTTCACCAGCGCGAGCACCTTAACGAAGACGACATTGTCGTTATCGAGTGCTCCCAGCCCTGCAACATCCGCCTGATGAGCGATGCGCACTTTCGCAGCTTCAAGAATGGCGGGCGCCACTCTTATCACGGCGGCGCATTCAAAGATTTCCCGGCTCGCATCACTGCGCCAAGCACCGGTTTCTGGAACATTACCATCGATACGGTGACTACCCGTGCCATCAGCGTGACCCGCAAGCCCTCGTTCAAGCCTACGATCAAGATCGTACGTCGCTCGACCTCCAAGCTGCGCTAAGCCTGACACCTCTTTAATAGACAGGAAATATTGTGGACACCGTTAAATACGTCATCAAGTACAAGCTCAGCGACGAACGCCGCTTTGACTTTGCCCAGCTCAAAACCGGCAGCGAAGAAGAAGCACGTGAAGCACTGAAAAAGCTCCACGGTGATACCGAGGTATTTACCGACATCAAGGTCAGCAAGGCGCTCTAAGCCCGATGACGCTCGACCTGTTTGGCGAAGAAGACCTGCAGCAGCCTGCCCGGATCGAACGCATCGGTGCGCAGGCGTTTGTGCTTCGCGGGTTCGCCCTGCCGTGGGTCGAGGCACTGTTAAGCGCTCTTGAGGCCGTGTTGCAGCAATCGCCCTTCAGGCACATGCAAACCCCCGGCGGTTTTACCATGTCGGCCCGTTTAAGCAGTTGCGGTGATTTGGGCTGGACCTCGGACGGCCACGGCTACCGCTACAGCCCTGTTGACCCCGTCAGCGCGACAGCCTGGCCGCACATGCCAGAGGCCTTTTTCGACATCGCTGCTGGCGCCGCGAGCGCGGCTGGTTTTGCAGGTTTTGTACCTGATGCAGGGCTGATTAATACCTACAGTCCCGGCGCAAAAATGTCCCTGCATCAGGACAAGAACGAACGTTGTTACGATGCCCCTATTGTCTCGATTTCTCTGGGCCTGCCTGCGGTCTTCCAATTTGGCGGCTTTCAGCGCAGTGACCCGGCGCAGAGGATCTCTCTGTTTCATGGCGATGTGGTGGTGTGGGGCGGCGTCGATCGCTTGCGTTTCCATGGCGTACTGCCGATAAAACCGGGCAGCCATCCAGAGTTGGGCGAGCAGCGCATCAATATCACCCTGCGCAAGGCAGGCTGAGGCATAGCACAGGGCTATATATTTTTTTATATACCGTCTATCTTCCTCTAGCCCGACCAAAACCAACCCAACAATTCGGGCAGCTCACGCTTCTAAAGGAATGGAGTTACGCCATGAATCTTCGCGCTCGACACTTTGCCCCCTCCGCGCTTGCGGCACTGATCGGATGTTTTGCGTTTACTTCAGCGCAGGCCGATGACGTTCAGGTAGCCGTCGCGGCCAACTTCACCGCGCCGATTCAGGCCATCGCCAAAGACTTTGAAAAAGACACCGGGCACAAAGTGATCGCTGCGTATGGCGCCACAGGTCAGTTCTACACCCAGATCAAAAATGGCGCCCCGTTTGAAGTCTTTCTGGCAGCCGATGACAGCACGCCAGAAAAACTCGAAAAAGAAGGCGATATCGTCCCGGGCTCACGTTTCACTTACGCCATCGGCACGCTGGCACTGTGGTCAGCCAAAGACGGCTACATCAATGGCACTGACGAAGTGCTGAAGCAAAACCAGTTCAAACACCTGTCTATCGCCAACCCTAAAGCGGCCCCTTACGGCCTCGCGGCTACGCAAGTGCTGGCAAAACTGGGGCTGACTGACGCGGTCAAAGGCAAGATTGTTGAAGGCCAGAACATCACCCAGGCCTATCAATTCGTCTCGACGGGCAATGCCGAGTTGGGCTTTGTCGCCCTGTCGCAGATCTATAAAGACGGCAAAGTCAGCGAAGGTTCCGCCTGGCTGGTGCCAGAAGCCTTGCACGATCCGATCAAACAGGACGCGGTGATCCTGAAGAAGGGTGAGAATAATCCCGCTGCCAAAGCCCTGGCTGAATACCTGAAAGGCCCTAAAGCGGCGGCCATTATCAAATCCTACGGTTATCAGCTGTAAATGCCGCTCTCGAGTGCTGACTTTGCGGCCATCTGGCTGACCCTGAAGCTGGCGTCACTGACCACGGTCATTCTGCTGCTGGTCGGCACTCCGATCGCCCTGTGGCTCGCGCATACCCGATCACGGCTGCGCGGCCCGATTGGCGCTATCGTGGCCTTGCCGCTGGTGCTGCCGCCCACCGTCATCGGTTTTTATCTGTTACTGGCGATGGGCCCGCACGGCTATGTCGGGCAGCTCACCCAGGCCATGGGACTGGGAACGCTGACCTTCAGTTTTGCCGGGCTGGTGATCGGCTCAGTGATTTATTCAATGCCCTTTGTCGTTCAGCCTTTGCAGAACGCGTTCACCGCCATCGGTCCCAGACCTCTGGAAGTTGCCGCCACGTTGCGGGCCAATCCTTGGGATTGTTTTTTTACCGTGGTGCTACCGCTCGCACGCCCCGGCTTTATCACTGCAGCGATTCTGGGCTTTGCCCACACGGTCGGTGAGTTTGGCGTGGTGCTGATGATTGGCGGCAATATCCCGGAAAAAACCCGCGTGGTTTCCGTGCAAATCTACGACCACGTTGAAGCACTGGAATATGCCCAGGCGCACTGGCTGGCAGGCGCCATGGTGGTGTTCTCATTTCTGGTGCTGTTGGCGCTGTACTCAAGCCGCAAATCTCAAAGCACCTGGAGTTGAACATGAGTTCACACATCACTGTTCGGCTGCAGCTCAGCTATTCCGGTTTTTCGCTGGACCTGGACGTGCAATTGCCCGGTAAAGGGGTGACGGCTTTGTTTGGTCACTCGGGGTCTGGCAAGACCACCTGCCTGCGCTGTATCGCCGGTCTGGAGCGTGCTGAACATGCCTTCGTGCAGATCAATGACGAAGTCTGGCAGGACAGCCACAACAAGCTGTTTGTCCCGGTTCATAAACGGTCACTGGGGTATATCTTTCAAGAAGCCAGCCTGTTCCCGCACCTCTCGGTGCGCGCCAACCTTGAATTCGGCCTGCGCCGCATCCCGCGCCAGGCACGGCGGGTAGAACTGGCCCACGCGGCCGACCTGCTGGGCATCACTCATCTGCTGGAACGTGCCCCCAATCACTTGTCGGGTGGCGAGCGTCAGCGGGTCGGTATTGCCCGCGCCTTGTTGACCAGCCCCAAACTGTTGCTGATGGACGAGCCGCTCGCCGCACTCGACAGCCAGCGCAAGGCCGAGATCCTGCCCTACCTTGAGCGCCTGCATGCCGAACTGGATATACCGGTGCTGTATGTCAGCCACTCGCAGGATGAAGTCGCGCGTCTGGCAGACCACATCGTGCTCCTGAGTGAAGGCAAGGCTCTGGCCAGCGGGCCTGTCGGTGACATTCTGGCCAGGCTTGATCTGCCGCTGTCGCAGGGCGATGACGCGGGCGTGGTAATCGAAGGCACGGTGTGTGAATACGATGCGCAGTATCAATTGCTGACCCTGCAACTGCCAAACAGTACTCAATGCTTGCGGGTTGCCCATGCGCCACTGGCGGTGGGTCAGGCCCTACGGGTAAAGGTGCAGGCCCGCGACATCAGCCTGAGCCTCCATCGCAGTGAACACAGCAGTATCCTCAACAGCCTGCAAGCCACTGTCATCAGCGAAACTGCGGCAGACAACCAAGCTCATGTGCTGGTGCGTCTGGACATCGCCGGTAGCGCCCTGCTGGCTCGTATTACCCGCTACTCCCGTGACCAGCTTGACCTGCAGCCGGGGCAAAGCATCTGGCTGCAGATCAAATCTGTTGCGGTTTTAGCTTGATTGCTTGAGCTCATCACGGCGGCGGACATTGAAGTAACGCACCGTGGTAATCCCCAAGCCCAACAGACCACCGAGGAACAAGCCCAGCACAATGGTCAGGGCTTTTTTCGGCTTGAGCGCGCTGACAGGCGCCTGCGCCTTACGGTCAATACTGACCAGGCCCAACGCGCTCATATCAGTGTTCAAATTACCCAGGCGGACGATCTCTGCACGCAAAGGCTCGATATTTTTCAGGTAGACGTCTTCATTCGCGCGCTTGCCGAGTTGCTCAACCTCGCGATTGACCTCCAGCAACTTCAGCTTTTTGTCGATCTCCAGAACCCTTTTGTCGGTAAAGTCGTCGGAAGTCCGCTTGAGCAACACGGCGCGTTCAGCTTGCAGGGCTTGAGTGCCCAAAAAGTACAGCGGCGTATCCTGGGAGGTGATGTCTGTGCGAATCACCCGTGATCCGCCGCCAGCACTCTCGCCCATTGCATAAGGCGTGGTCGGGCGGGAAATACCCAACGTGCTGGCAATGCTGATGGCTTCGTCCAGTTGATCAATGCGCGCTTCACGCATGGCTTTGAGTTGCAGGCGCAGGGCCTGCAATTCGTCCTTCAAGGTAGCGCGCTTTAACTCATCGTCTTCTTCAAGCGTGGCAATCTTGGCTTCTTTGTCTGACTGGTAGCCCAAACGCGCGGCGCTGATCTTCTCTCTCAGCTCTTTCTGCCGGTTATTAATAATGGTCTTGAGATCAGAACTGATTTGCGCACGCTGGTTATCGATTGCGTAGGCAACAAACCCATTGATGATATCGACACCCAGAACCGATTTGGGATAGGTCAGCTCAAGCTTGATAGACGGGCTCAAGGCATCAGGGTTTTTGACGCCGACTTGGGTCAGGTTGATCGAGTCCCGGTTAAACACCTCAAAGCTTTGTTCAAGCGTCATACCCTCTTTTTCAAGCGGCTTGAACAAATCCTGATGGCTGCGGAAGAAGCTCAGGCGCGTCTCATAGGAATCCAGCGCTGCACCGACTTTCAATAGCGCTTCATTTGGTGGGAGCTTGTAGACCTCTGAACGGTTCAAGGCATCCAGTTCATTAATCTCTGCGGGGCGCAGCACGGTGCTTGCCTGATAAATTGGCTGCACAACCAAGACGTAGCCTAGTGCAATGGCGCCAGCGATTACTGAAGTAGTCGCAATAAATTTCTTTTGCTGCCAAAAAAAAGAAAACAGGTCGACCAGGTCAATTTCGGGGCTAGAGGCTTTAGGCCGCGGATGCTCGGTGTTTTTCAAAAATAGGCGCCTTGTGAGTAGTACATCTTGTTCAGCTGACCTCTTTGATTGAGGCATGAAAGAGCTGAGCAAAAACAGAATAAACGTCTGACAGATTCTTGTACGAAAAGATCCCAATCCATAAGAATCAAGCACATACGATGACAAAATCAAGTAACGCGAAACCACGGGCTGCGCACTTTTTGTGGCAGAGCCTCATAGCCTTTTGTTTTATAAGAGAATTTTTTTACGGCAAAAAAGGATATACCTACAGCACACAATGATTTGTCATCTAAAACCGGTGAGCACGCCAACACGGCATCTTTCAGCGCTCTGTGTAATGATTGCCATCACCAAAAAGCACGCCTACGTGTGGGGTTACAAGAAGCATGGATATTTTTCAGGCGATGCGAGTGTTCGTGCGCGTAGTCGAGACAGGCAGTTTTACTGCAGCGGCTCAGGCGCTGGGCTATTCAACCGCGCAAACTTCTCGTTTGCTGTCTGAACTTGAATCTTCACTACAAGCACGCTTGTTGCAGCGCAGCACCCGTCGCCTGGCCCTGACCGAAGTCGGCATGCGCTATCTGGAACGTTGCCGACTGATTCTCGGAGAAATTGAAGACGCCAATGCTGAAGCCGGAGGGGCGCACCTGATACCCCGTGGCCATTTGCGCGTGCAATCCACCACAGGCATCGGGATTCAGTTGCTGGCCCCCTTGGTCGCCAGGTACGCCGAGCTTTACCCGCAAGTGAATGTCGACTTGACCCTGTCGCAACGCCAGCCAGACCTGTTTGAAGAAGGCCACGACGTGGTCATTACCTTGTCAGCTCATCTGCCTGACTCCGAGCTGGTGGGCCAAGAGTTGGGGCGTATTTACAGCGTGCTCAGTGCCGCCCCTTCCTACCTGGAAAAACATGGCATCCCGCAAACCCCGGAACAACTGAGCGAGCATCGTTGCTTGCACCTTGTCGACCCTTTATTCACCGACAGCTGGACGTTCCGTGATGAACAGGGTGAGCGTTCGATTCGTCCGGGTGAAGTGTTTCGGGTCAACGTGGCCGAGGCCATGGCCAAAGCTGCCGAAGCGGGGCTGGGTGTTTGCCTGATGCCGGACTACGTGAGCATGGCGTCCTACCTCAGCGGCTCATTGGTCCGCCTGCTGCCGCATTACCGCCTGCATGAGAAAAGCATCTATGCGCTCTACCCTTCGCGCCGCTTTCTGGATGCGAAGGTTAAAACGTGGGTCGAGTTCTTGAAAAACGAAATCCCGAAGGTGCTGCAAGAACACCAGGCCATCGTCGATGACCCGGCGCACTGGGCTTGAGCCTCCCTTCCCACTAACGCCGGAACCGCCGCTGTAACTGACTGAAAGCACCCACGTTGCCTGTGCCACGGGGCATTCATACGATGCGATAAGCGCAGCGCCTTGCCCCCAACTGAATGTGTTCCACGCGCTCGACTTTTGCCTGTAGGACCTGCTCGAACACCTGCAATTCTGCCCGGCAAAACCCCTGGCATGCCGTGGCGGCTGCGCAGATCGGGCAGTGGTTTTCCACCAGTATCAGGGCGCCATCCGGTTGCTCGCTGCATTGGGCCATGTAGCCTTCGCGGCTGCGTAACTGCGCCAAGCGCTCGACTCGCGCTTTAAGGCCCACCACACCTTGCATTTCGCGCTCATACAGCGCCTGGGTCTGACGCTCACGGACGTCGATCAAACGCTCTATCGCGTCTTCACCAAAGGTTTCGCGCACGGTCTGCAACAGCTGCACCGTCAGTTCTGAATGCGTGTCCGGAAAACGCGCATGCCCCGCTGCGGTCAAGTGCCAGACCTGCGTCGGGCGCCCGACACCGCGCACCTCTGCCTTGGCCTCTGCCAAACCGCTGGCCGCCAGCTTGACCAATTGTTGTCGCGCCGCCTCCCCGGTGGTGCCCAAATACTCGCCCGCATCACTGGCCAGTTGTGGCCCGCGTGTTTTGAGCAGATGTAAAAGGCGATCCACCGGCGATGACGACGCCGAATATTCCAAGTCATTTCTTGACAAAATAAAGAGCCCCACAGCAATATTCAAAGCAATTGCTTGGCAAATTAACCTAACCCCACGTTTCATGCAATTCGCCGAGCGTTCACAGGCAGTCGCCGCACAAGGAAACATCCATGCAAGCCCAAGACAGCAGTTGGGGAGAATTACTCCTCGGCAAGAACGCCACCCGCTCCATTGCCCTCTCGGGTGGCATTGCGCTTTATGCCACCAACACTTATATCGCCACGACGATTTTGCCGTCGGTGGTCGCTGAAATCGGCGGGTTGGAACTCTATGCCTGGAGCACCACGCTGTACGTGGTGGCCTCTATCCTAGGCTCTGCACTGACGTCCAAATTGCTCCAGCACACCGGCCCTCGCCTGGCGTATACCATCGCCACCTTGATATTTATGGTCGGCGTGCTGATCTGCGCATTGGCGCCGAGCATGCCGATCATGCTGGCGGGTCGCTTGATTCAAGGGCTGGGCGGTGGCGTGCTGCTGGCCTTGTGTTACTCGATGATTCAATTAGTGTTTGAAGAGCGTCTGTGGCCGCGTGCCATGGCGCTGGTGTCAGGTATGTGGGGTGTCGCGACGTTGGTCGGGCCTGCGGTGGGGGGTGTATTTGCCCAAATGGATGCCTGGCGCATGGCCTTTGGTGTCATGGTCCCGGTGAGCCTTGCCTATATCGCCTTGACTCACCGCGCCTTGCCGCCCCGCGACAGTGAAGCCGTTGCGTCTACGCGCCTGCCGGTTGTGCAACTGGTGCTGCTGGCCGCTGCCGTGCTGGCGGTGTGTGCAGGCAGTGTCTCGTCGCTGCCAAGCTGGAACGTGCTGGGTATCGGCGTCTGCGCGGTACTGGTATTCATGCTGATCCGTTACGAATCCAGTGCCTCGGTACGCCTGCTGCCTAAAGACGCGTTCAGGTTCAGTACCCCGCTTTGCGCACTCTACGCGACCACTTGCCTGCTGGTGATCGGGATGAGCAGCGAAATCTTCATGCCGTATTTTCTGCAGCACTTGCATGGTCAGTCGCCGTTGGCTGCCGGCTACATGACAGCGTTGATGGCGGCGGGCTGGACCGTCTCGGAAATCCTCAGCTCCGGCTGGACAGGTCGAGGCCCACAGCGCGCCATCCTTGCGGGGCCGCTGTTTATCGTGATTGGCCTGGTAATGCTGGCAATCACCACGCCCATGGCGGGCCTGGGTGAATGGATGCAACTGGCGCCGATCTGTCTCGGGCTGTTCCTGGTGGGATTTGGCATCGGCCTGGGCTGGCCGCACCTGCTGACGCGCATCTTGCAGGTGGCATCGGAGCGAGACAAAGACACCGCTGCGGCCTCGATCACCACGTTGCAATTATTCGCCATGGCCATGGGCGCAGCATTGGCCGGGGTGATTTCCAACGTGGCGGGCATCAACGACGCGACAGGCAACACCGGCATCGCCAATGCTGCACTGTGGTTGTTCGGGCTGTTTACCGTGGCACCAGTGTTGGCGCTGGTTATGGCTCGGCGGGCTGTGCGCAGTTAACAGATGCTCAAAAGATCGTTCAGATCGGCAGGAGGACCCCGCACGGGTAGCATTGTTGTGGGAGCGGGCTTGCTCGCGATGTGGCCGACAAGGTGTGACTGATACACCGAATTGCCTGCATCGCGAGCAAGCCCGCTCCCACTGGGGATGAAGTGCGTCTTGCAGTCTGCGAAAAGTCACTAAATACGCATACAATTGCCAGCACCTCCGCACTCAAGGCAAGCCGGTCAATTCATGGCGCTCGACCCTCTCACTTTATTGACCCTGACCATCGCGCTGGCCGCTGCCGCCGCACTCTATCTGGCCATTGAATGGCGCAGCGTGCGAGAATCCTCGCTGCTGTTATGGAGTGCAGGTTTTGCCACCATCGCCATAGGCTCGTCCCTTGCGCTGTTACGCAGTATCGGACTGCTGCTCATCGGTATCTGGTTCGCCAACGGCTTGCTGGTGGTGGCCCACTGGCTGTTTCTGCTGGGTGTTGCGCGCTTCACACAAGTGCGTTTGTCGCGCAGTTGGTACCTTATTTTTGCGATCTGGCCCGTACTGTTGCTCATCCCGAATGAGCCGTCATGGTCCAGAGTCATGTTGCTGGTCAATTCGCTGTTGGTCGCTCTCTTGGCACTCAAGGCCAGCTGGTTGTTGCGCCCCCACGGCAAGTCGTTGAGCGTGGGCGCCGTGCAGTTGCGCTATGTACTGCTGATTCACGGGGTGTTTTATCTCATCAAAGCGCTGATCGCAGTGCTTCCGGGCGAGTTTATTGACCTGGCCGCGTTTCGCGGCGAGATCATTCAGATCTCGCTGGTAGAAGGCGCAATGGCGATCATGCTGATAGCCTTGTCGATGACCGGAACCGAACGCTACCGGCGCGAGAAACAGATTGCCCGCCTCGCCGCCCGCGATCCATTGACCGCCCTGTACAACCGCCGAGCCCTCGAAATGCGCGCGCCGCCCTTGCTGAACGGCGTCTCAGCCGAACGACCTGGGGCTTTGCTGCTGATCGACATCGACAACTTCAAACTGATCAACGATCTGTTTGGCCATACGGCAGGCGACCGGCTGTTGATCTCCCTGAGCGAAATGATTCGTGCGGTACTGCCCAAAGACGCACTGGCAGCCCGGCTGGGCGGCGATGAATTCGTGATCCTGTTGAGCAACGCCTCAAGCGAGCGCATTGAAGCGCTGGCCAGCGCCCTGCGCGAGCCGTTTTACCTCGCCACTTCACAAACCTTCGTCACCCCACAAGCGGTGACCCTGAGCATCGGCGCCGAACTCTTCGACCGCCCACCCGCCAGCCTCAGCCAGTTGATCGAACTGGGTGACGCCGCGCTCTACGCCTCCAAACGCGGGGGGCGTAACAGTTTGCGTTTGGTGGACAGGACCACGGCTAATCAATTGTAAAAAACAGCTTAACTACGGGTCTGTGCACTTGAAACTCTACGTTTCAAATTGACGCTGGCTTCAGATTGTCCGGGCATCAGATATCACTGACTGGCAAATCTGAGGCCAGATGTTTGGCAATGACTTGCGAAAAGCCTTGAGCATTAAAACATTCACTCAATGGCAATTATCCAACACTGTTCTTTCGTGGCTTTCTTTTAACATCATTGCGTATGCCTTGCCGGACAGCATCACCCAGAAATAGCACCTGGGTGATTGCTACCTGCACATGGTCCGCCGGCTCTTGTCTGGCGGGCTTTTTTGTCAATGGCACCCGTGCCGCACTCAAGGCTTTACCAGTCAATACGGTCAATTTCTTCTGTGCTCATCGCGCGCCAATCAGTTTCCAGGATGCCGTAGTCATTTCGTGCAGACATGAGGGCCTGATCCAATGAGAACATGAGGTGATCGCCGTCTATCTGCCGGGCCAGGTAATCAATGAAACGAATCTCCATATAGACAGGCGAGTCTTCCCCTTCAACAGTGAGACCAAACAACACAATAGCCGTCACATTGGGTCGCCCCTCACAGGGGTGGCGTACATTCGCAAAAAGGTATAAAGGCGTTTGTGTCATGTGAAAGCTCATAACGGGTTAATTGCGGACCATATTCATGCGCACAGTAGAGGTCGGCAAGTCTGCGCAATAGAACTCACATTTGACACGATGGTCGGATAATTCGCTTCCACAGCTTGAAAACGGGTTGATGCACTAAGGCAGGCGCTTGCAAAAACCAGCGGTAAAACCGTGTATACCCACTATCTGAGGTCGTTATTGATGACAATCACTAAGCGCTGGCGCAGCGTGGCCGAGCGGGCATCGGAGGACCTGTTCGCATGGTCGTCTTTTGTCGCGCAAACCGAATTTTTGTGGCAAGACACTGCGTTGGTCGAGGACGGCGATGCCTGGCAACGCGTCTGGTTTGAACTGGAAATTTTGAACGGGCTTGCACTGGCAGAATGGGATGATCAGGGACGGCCTGATGATTGGTCAAACAGCTGGGCTGCCGGATATAGACAAGAGGCTGCTGCCCTGACAACTGAGTTGCTAAGCTTGCTCGCACCTTAAACGCAACTCAGGCCGTTACGACTAAAAACGACACACCAAACAAGCCTGCGGCTAATCTTGCTCATCCATAAACGGCTCAAGCCAGGCATCGATATAAGGCGCTTTATGCGAGAGGTATTCGCCAATCCCTCCGCGATTGTTGGCCTCCAACTGTAGCTTTATGTCCTGATATTGCTGGCGGATGGTGTCGTTTTCTCGCAACAGGTCGCGAAAGCGCAGCATGCGGTCTATCTGCACATGCCCCGCTGCGCAGACGTGGATTTTATGGGTGCGCACCCCGTCGACATCGCGACGGTAGAAGTGATGCCCCGCAGAAAGATCACTGCCCCGCACGTAGCCCAATGTGTGCAAGAACTCGCTGCGGACCTCTTCATTGAGGTGCTGTGACACGACGACCAACATGTCGATTTCCGGTTTGGCGTAAATCTCGGGTACAGCGGTACTTCCGACGTGATGAATGTCAATCAACTCGGCATCAAAGGCCTGGGCCACGCGCTGTTTTTCAGTTGAAAACTGCAACGGCCATTGAGGATCGTACGGCGAGATTTTACGGGTGAGAGCCACAGGCTTTCCTTGCGTCACAGTCAGAGGCCAGCCATCTTACGGCGCTGAAGTGGCTGAATTATGACGGCGTGCGGCGTAGTAACCATTGAGATGCGCGCCCGCCCGCGTTTAGAGTGGCGCTCTCCTCGTCTGGAAATGTGCGCCAATGGATAACCTCTTGCTCGGCAGTTGCTTGTGCGGCGCTATCCACTATCAAACGTCTACGCCGCCCAAGGTGGTTTCACACTGTCATTGCAGCCAATGCCGCAAAGGCCACGGGGCCGCCTTTGCCAGCTTTTTTAATGTGCTGCGTAACGATCTTGAATTGACCCGCGGTGCTGAAAGCCTCAAGTCATTTGAGTCTTCAGAGTCGGTCTTGCGTCAGTTCTGCGGCGAGTGCGGTTCATCAATGTTTTGGTCAACTTCAAAAGGGCCCTACGCCGACTGGATTTCAATCGCCATGGGTACCCTCGACACAGCCATCACCGGCGCTAAACAAAAGCATATCTGTGTGGCGTCAAAGGCCACGTGGCATGACATTAGCGATCATTGGCCGCAACATCCGTAACGTCAATGGATCAAAGCCGAGACAAGGAAGACCTTATGGCGTTAACACCTGACAAGCATATTGTGGTTATCGGTGCCGGTATCGTCGGCGCCTCGTTGGCGTACCACCTGGCTGACAAAGGGGCGAAGGTCACTGTCGTTGAAGCGGCCGAGATTGCTTCAGGGGTGACCGCAACCTCGTTCGCCTGGATCAACACCACGCACGGCGAACCGGACCCGATAGCCCAACTGCGCCGCGAAGCCATCAAGGAATACCACCGCCTTGAAGCGCAACTGCCAGCGCTGAACATACGCTGGACGGGCGCTTTGTCGTATGGCGAGGGGCTGAGTGAAGTGTCGCCTGCTCACGCTCAGTTGCTGAGCCGATCACAGATTCTCGCCCTTGAACCGAACCTCAAGCAGCCACCACAACAGGCGGTGTATGTGGCGCAAGAAGGCGCACTGGACGCTGTCGCAGCCACCCACGCACTGATCGCAGGCGCTCAGGCGAACGGGGCAAAAGTACTCACGCAAACCCGTGTGCTGGGCTTTAAAACCCTGCACGGCACAGGGACAGCGATTGAAACCTCAAACGGCACATTAGTGGCTGATACCGTGGTATTGGCAGCCGGGACCGGTATTGCCGAGCTGACTCGGATGCTCAACTGCCCCCTCCCTGTGCAAGCTTCACCTTGCATTTTTATCCGCTACCCGGCGCAGCCTGGTCTGGTGCAGACAATCATTTCCAACTCAGCGATGGAAGTCAGACAAGCTGCGGATGGAACGTTGCTGGCGGCAGAAGATTATCTGGACGACAGCGCCGAGAACCAGCCGTCCGCTGTGGCGCAGCGGACGACCAAGGCCATCGAAAGCGAACTTGAAGGCGTGGTTTTATCAGAGCCGGAGTTGGCGTGTGTAGGGCTCAGGCCGATATCGATCGATCGCCTGCCCATCATCGGGTATTTGCCCAATGTCAGCGGTGTGTATGTCTGCACCCTGCACCCCGGCGTTGCACTGGCGGCCATAGTCGGCCGCCTGGTGAGTGAAGAAATTCTGGATGCCAAACTGAGCGATGCGCTCGCACCGTGTCGGCCTGACCGGTTCTGTCTGGACACGCTTCCTCCACAGAAGAGGCCGTGAGCTTCGACGCCACGCTGTCGCGAGGCTTTACGGCTGCTGCGCAGCGGGACGTAGCCTCGCATGGCTCGTCAACTGTTACACGAGTGCTGGCCCTTGAAATAAGGCATCTGTCCGTTTTGCTGAAGCTGTTGACCGGGAGGCCCTGCGCACGGTTGCTAAGCTGGCTTTTTCTTAGCCAAGTAAAGTCGCCCCCCTATGCAAGACATTTCTCGCCAAATAGCCCCCGCCCTCAGCTTTAACGGTGGGTTCGTCGATACCGTCGGGTTTATTGCGCTACAAGGGCTTTTTACTGCTCACGTGACCGGCAACTTTGTCACCTTGGGGGTCAGCATTGTTCAAGGCACGTCCGGCATTATCGGCAAGCTGATGGCATTGCCGGTGTTTGCCCTTGTCGTCGGCCTGACTCACCTCGCCGCGTGCGCGCTACACCGCAGAAACCTGGCTTCACTGCATATTTTGCTGGCAGCTTATGTGCTGTTGCTGTCGGCGTTTGGAGGCCTGGCCGTGTGGTTTGGACCCTTCAGCGACCCGGATTCAGCCATGGCACTTACCACCGGAATGGTCGGCGTGGCAGCCATGGCCATACAAAACACACTGTCGCGTCAACACCTGAAAGCCGCGCCACCGACCACCTTGATGACGGGCAATGTTACCCAGTTGGCGATCGACATTTTCACCCTGCTAACAGAACGCGACGCGCTGGAGCGAGCCCGTGTGCGGACTCGCATGGCGCCCATCACCGTGAACCTGACTGGCTTCACGGCGGGTTGCTTGAGCGCCGCCCTGCTTTACCTGGCCATCGGGCTGTGGAGCCTGCTGGTGCCCATCATTGCCGCGATGTGGGTGTGCTTGAAATCACACCGCGCGGCCACGGTTTGACCCGTTACGGCTTCGCGTTCAATCTGGCATGCACACACGCAAGCGATGCCCGTCCGGGTCCAGTGCTACGAAGGTCAGGCCGAATACTGCACGCGCCAGCGGTTGTTCAATGGTGATACCAAGTACTTGCCAGCGTTGATAGGTGGCTTCAACCAAGACCTCGGTTTCAACCAGATAACCGACTTCCATACGCTGTCCTGTGCCAGCGCTATTGAAGTTCGGCGCCTGCTCTGACCACAGCCCGAGATGTAGCTGGTTAGCTAGCTCAAAGGAAACGAATGAAGGGAAATTACTCGTAGGGGCTTTTTCCAGGAGCTGTTCGTAAAAAGCACGACTACGCGCCGTATCGGCCACATAGAGGATCAGAAGGTTGGGATGGTTCATCGCATTGCCCTTGTGAGGTAAGAGCGCGCAGGTTATTCGACGATGCTGACAAATCATGTCAGCATGCCCGGCATGGCACGTTCAGAACGCTTGTTACTTCTACTGCAAATACTCCGTCGACATCGCTACCCTGTCAGCGGTCATGTGCTCGCTCACGAAACCGGTGTCAGCCTGCGCACGATTTACCGCGATATCACTGCGCTGCAGAGTCAAGGGGCCGATATCCGCGGCGAGCCCGGCATCGGCTATGTGCTCAAGCCCGGCTTCACCCTACCCCCGCTAATGTTTACCGAAACGGAACTGGAGGCTCTGCTGTTAGGCTTGCGGTGGGTCAGCCGCAGAACCGACTCCGGGTTGTCGCACGCGGCGGCTGATGTTGAAAGCAAGATCCGCGCAGTGCTTGAACATAAGAGGGTCGAACAGTTCGACAATACGGCCTTGTTTGCTGGCCCCGGCCTGTCAGATGACGATGACGGGAACACCGCCCAAACGCTGCGCGATGCCATCCGGCATGAGCAAAAAGTAATAATTGACTACACAGATGCTAGTCAAACGCTTAGTCAACGCCTGATACGACCCGTATCCATCGGCTACTTTGACGGTTTTCGGATCCTCGCGGCGTGGTGTGAACTGCGCAGCGATTTTCGGCACTTCAGGCTGGCAAGAATCAGCCACTGCACCACCAGCACAGAGTTCTTTACTGGCCAGGGTGGGTGGCTATTAAGTCAATGGAAAATCCGCAACCGCGAACGCGGAATTAATGAGCAGCCTTTGCCGCACAATCCATGAAACCCACACACTGTGCGACAAAAGCCTCTGATGGCAATTAAGGCCTCAGCAACCGCTCAACGCCACCTGCGGACGCTCGCCGACGAAGAAAAACGGCCGTAGGCGCACGCCCACACTGTTGCCCAGAAAAGCTGCTACCAGCCACACCCAGCCATGCAGACTGCCTGAGGCAATGCCGCTGAAGTACGCACCGATGTTGCAACCATACGCCAGACGTGAGCCGTAGCCGAGCAGCAAACCACCGATCACCGCCGCGAAAAGCGAGCGAGCGGGAATTTTCAGGCTCGGAGCAAAGCGACCGGCCAGCCCCGCAGCCAGCAGCGCGCCGAGGATGATGCCGATGTCCATGACACTGGTGATGTCTTCCCACACCGGTGCCGCCAGCGCCTTGGCATTGCTCGGCACTTGCCAGAAGCCCCAACTGCTGACATCCACGCCCAGCCCGCTCACCGCCTTGGCGCCCCACAAGGCAAACGCTGAGGTGATGCCCCACGGGCGACCGGCCAAAGCCAGCGTGGCGTAATTGAGCAAGGCCAGGCCAATCGCGCCCCAGACCAATGGCCATGGCCCACGCAGGAAGCGGCGCAGCCCTTGGTGTTCGCTGGTCACACTCGCTTCAAGCTGCCCGTGACGGGCTTTTTCGATACGCACTGTAACCGCCGCAATCACCCCGAAAATGGCCAGGCTCAGCAGCAGCGCTGGCACGACCCCCAGACTCTTGACGATGGAGGTGGCAGGCAGCGAAGGCAGGGCAAACCACCAGTCGGCGTGATGGGTGGCGATGACCGAGCCACAGATGAAAAAGAACAGCGTCACCAGCATTCGCGCATTACCACCGCCGACCGTGAACAAGGTGCCGGAAGCGCAGCCGCCCCCCAACTGCATGCCGATGCCGAAAATAAACGCACCGAACACTACAGATACACCCACTGGCGCGACCAGCCCGACCACGGGCTGACCGAACAGCGTGCCGGAGCCCAGCGCCGGGAAAAACAGCAGTACGGCCACCGACAACATGATCATTTGCGCGCGCAAGCCGGCACCGCGCCGGTCATTGATAAACACCCGCCAGGCCGAGGTAAAGCCAAAAGCCGCGTGATACAGCGTTAAACCCAGTGCAGCGCCCACCACCAGCAATAACACTTGGCGTGAACCCACTGTGTTTTGCAGGAACGCTGCGCCCAGTAATAACAAGATAAAAGCCACCAGCGGCGCAAACGACTTGCGCTCCGGTGCGATAGACAGAGAACGGCTCATTAAGAATCTCGGTTTGTTTGATTTGAAGATGTGCGAAGGCGGCCAGTATAAACCGTGAACGTATGTGTACTGTTGTTGATTGACGGGTTGCACGTAGCCTTCTTCCTACAGGGTGCTTGTGCGAAAAGTCTCTATTTAGCCAACACACTGAAAATGCCCTAACTATCTCCTTTGTCATTCGTTTGAAGCACTGACAACTTCAAAAATCTGACAAGGAATCAGTTGCAATGCGTGCTCCCCTCACCCGTTCCGTCACGTTAGCCCTCGGCCTTATCAGCAGTTCGCACTTGCTGGCCGACACTGAGGCCCTGGATGAAGCTGAGACAAAACCTTCCGGCATGGAACTCGCAAGCACCCGCATCAGCGCCCAAGGACTGGGTTCGACGACTGAAGACACCGGTTCCTATACCACCGGCTCGACCAACACCGCGACCAAACTCAACTTGAGCATTCGCGAAACGCCACAGTCGATCTCGGTGGTTACCCGCCAGGAAATGAATGACTTCAACCTCAATACCCTCACTGAAGCCATGCGTCATACCACCGGCGTGGTGGTGCAACACAACGACTCGGACCGGGTCAGCTATTCGTCACGCGGCTATACCATCAATAACTTCCAGATTGACGGAATGCTCAACACCTTCAGCTACATGAAGACTGACGCCGACACCATCATCTACGACCGCATTGAAGTGGTCCGCGGCGCCACCGGCCTGACCACCGGCGCGGGTGACCCCTCGGGGACCATCAACATGATCCGCAAACGCCCGACCCACGAACTGGCGGCCACAGCCGGAGTCAGCGGCGGCAGCTATGACGACTACTACAGTTACGTCGATGTGGGAGGACCACTGGGGTTCGACGGCCGTTTGCGCGGCCGTACCGTACTGGCCTACCGAGACAGCAAGTCGTTTCGCGATAATTACGCACTCAAGCGCGAAGTGGCTTACGGCATTCTGGAGGCCGACCTCACCGACAACACCACCGTGGCCGTCGGTTACGACTATCAGGACAAGCAGGTTCGCGGCTCCTCTTGGGGCACAACGCCCTATTGGACCGGTACTGGCGAAAAGGCCAACCTGGGGCGTTCGACCAATTATGCGACGCCCTGGAGCTCCTGGCCGAAGAAGGACAAAACCGCCTTCGCCACCCTCGACCAGCAGTTGTTCGATAACTGGCGCCTGAAAGCCGCTTATACCCACCGTTCCAGCGACTCCGAAGGCAAGGTGTATTATGCCGGTGGCGGCTTCCCGAACGCAGATGGCACCGGCATGTCGGCCTATAGCAGCCACTTTGCCGGTGACGAAACCATGAGCGCGATCGACGTTAACCTGTCGGGCACTTACGCCCTGCTGGGGCGTGATCATGAATTAATGGTCGGTTACGGCGAAGCCAAGTACGACAACACCTCGCCGCTCTTTATTGGTTTAAACCCTGAGGGCTACGATAGGGTGCCTGACTGGCGTGATATGGGCGCCATCCCGAAATACCGCGACCTTGACAGCGGTATCGACAGCAACCACAGCACCGTCAAACAGAAGTCCGGCTACCTGGCCACGCGCTTTAACCTCACCGATCAGTGGCACGCCGTGCTCGGCACACGTTATGGCAGTTGGAAAAGCTCAAACGTTGAACGCGAATTCGACGATAAAGCACCTGGCGGTGTCAGCTACGATAAAGTCGTGCAGACCCACAACGACATGATCACCCCCTATGCTGGCTTACTGTATGACTTCACTGAAGAGTTAACGGCCTATGTCAGCTATACCGACATTTTCAAGCCTTCTACCAATAAAGATGTCAGCGGCTCGTACCTCAAGCCCGTGGTCGGCAGCGTCTATGAGGTGGGGCTCAAAGGTAGCTTCCTGGAGGAACGCTTGAACCTGACGAGCGCGGTGTTCTGGAGCAAGCAGGATAACGTGCCGGAAATCGACAGCTCCGTGCCGCGCGGCCCGAATGGTGAGAACTATTACACTTCCGGGGGCAAGGGCAACAAAGTCAAAGGCTTTGAAGTTGAGCTTGCCGGTGAAGTGATGCGCGACTGGAACATGATGGCGGGCTACACCTATACCCACTCGCTTAACGCCGACGGCAAACGCATCAATACGGCCTCACCGTTGAACCTGGTCAAGGTATCGACTACCTACAAACTCCCGGGTGAATGGAGCGCGATGACCGTGGGGGCAGCCGTTAACTGGCAGAGCGATATCTACCGTGCCGCCAGTCGCCCCGACGGGACGACAGATGCAAAAGGCAATCCGAACACCTTCAAGGAAAACATTACCCAGAAGTCCTATACCCTCCTCGACCTGATGGCACGCTACGAGTTTGATACCCACGTCTCGGCAACGTTGAACGTCAAAAACGTGCTGGACCAGAAGTACTACGACAACGTCGGCTTCTATAACGGCGTGTTCTGGGGCGAGCCAAGAACCGTCAGCCTGGGTCTGGAGTGGAAGCTGTAACACCAACCATCCAGCCTGTAGGAGCGAGCTTGCCTCGCGATCTTTTGATCTGTTGAACAAAACATATGATCAAAAGATCGTGAGACAAGCTCGCTCCTATCAAACATGAAATAACCCATTGTTTTTTAAGTAAAAAATATTGGTGCGCGAGTTGTACG
>NZ_WIWK01000289.1:0-599 GCF_009600165.1 Pseudomonas sp. FSL R10-0399 | reverse complement strand
GCCCCAGCCCGAGGCGGGCCAGGTTGGGCAGGTGCAGCAGCCCTTGGCGTTGTGGGGTGTCGGCTTCGCCACGGGCGCAGGCCTGGGCGATATGCAGCAAGGTGTTGGCCCCGCTGTCACCAAAGGCGTCGGCATCGGCGCTGGCGCCAATCCCGAAAGAGTCGAGCACCAGCAGCAGTGCCCGGCTCATGAAGCCTCCATCAACAACTGCACGATCAACGGCGAGGCGCTGTCGGTGTGCTCGGTGATGGTATAGGCCGCAAGCACGGCCTTGGCGGCTTGCTCGGCCTTGAACGGGTTGCTGGCATGCACCATGGCCAACAGTTGACCGGCTTCAACGTGTTCGCCGGGGAGCTTCAACTGGCTGAGGCCGACGCTCGGGTCGATTCGGTCTTGCGGATGCAGGCGGCCGCCGCCCAGAGACACCACGCAAATGCCGATGGCCCGGGTATCAATGCTGTTGACCACGCCCGACACGGGGGCGCAGACCGGGAGCATCAACTCGGCTGAGGCCAGGTAGGCCTGCGGGTGATCGACCAGGTCGGCCGGGCCGCCGAGTGCTTCGACCATGCGTGAGAAGCGGCGCAGGGCTTCACCGC
>NZ_WIWK01000288.1:0-620 GCF_009600165.1 Pseudomonas sp. FSL R10-0399 | reverse complement strand
GACAGCGCCTTCCAGCACGACGGCCAACTGACCAAGCGCGATGTGCGCGCCATCACCCTCGCCCGCCTCGCGCCCTTGCCGGGGCAACTGTTGTGGGACGTGGGCGCAGGCAGCGGCTCGATTGGTATTGAATGGATGCGCACCTACCCGAGCTGCCGAGCCCTGGCCATCGAGGCAGACAGCGGCCGTCAGCAACTGATCGAACACAACCGTGACGCGCTGGGCGTGCCGGGCCTGCAACTCATTCGAGGCAAGGCACCGCAAGCACTGGAAGGCCTGGAGCGTCCGGACGCGATTTTTATCGGCGGCGGCGTCACCCGCGAGGGTGTGCTCGACACCTGCTGGCAACAGCTCAAGCCCGGCGGGCGACTGGTGGCCAATGCCGTCACCCTGCAAAGCGAAACATTGCTGATGAGCTGGCGCGAACGCCATGGCGGCGAGCTGACGCGGGTTCACGTCGCCCAGGCCCAACCGCTGGGCGACTTTGATACGTGGCGCCAAGCGCTGCCAATAACCTTGCTAGAGATGACCAAACCCTTTGATGCGTGACGAAACCGCCGAACAACCCGCGCCCCTGCGCAGCGGCCTGACCACCGGCAGTTGCGCCACGGCCACCAGCC
>NZ_WIWK01000287.1:0-640 GCF_009600165.1 Pseudomonas sp. FSL R10-0399 | reverse complement strand
CGCCCACCAGCGCCAGGCACTCGCCGGGATGCACCTGGAAGCTCACGCCCTTGAGGGTCGGCGCCGCGTGCGCGCCAAAGCGCACATAGAGGTTTTGCACATCGATCAGAGGTTGTGTACTCATGCCCGTTTCCCTTCGCTGCGACGCAACAGTTCGCGGCCGATCGCGCTGATCGAGACCACGGTCAATGTGATTGCCAGGGCGGGCCATGCGACCAGCCACCAGGCGTTGGCCAAATAGTTGCGGCCCATGGCGAGCATCCCGCCCCACTCCGGCGCTGGCGGCGCGGCGCCAAAGCCCAGAAAGCTCAAGGCCGCGCCGTTGACGATGTTGCCGCCAATGCCGATGGTGGCCAGGATCAAAATCGGTTTGATCGCGTTGGGCAGCACATGCCGCCAGATCACCAAATGCCGGGGCAGCCCCAGGGTGGTGGCCGCTTCGACGTAACCGGCGCCGCGCACCACCAGAGTTTGCGCCCGCACCAGGCGCGCATAACGCGGCACATTGGCGATGCCGATAGCGAGGATGATGTTGAGCTGGCCCTGGCCGAAGAAGGTGATGATCACCAGCGCCAGCAACAGGTCGGGAAACGCCAACAGCACGTCGATCACGCGCATGACTGCGCCGTCCAGCCAGCGC
>NZ_WIWK01000286.1:0-656 GCF_009600165.1 Pseudomonas sp. FSL R10-0399 | reverse complement strand
CGCAAGCGCTTGGGCTGGAAGACGCCGTACGAAGTGCATACAGGGGTGAGCGTTGCACTTATGTGTTGAATTCAGGGAGTCATTGATTGCGCTGACAACGAAATAAAATCGTTTTTCTGGACTGATGCAGCATTAGCCACTGAAAAGAATTGGCATCGTTTTCTAAGTCGAGGAGCTAAGAAATATACAAATATGAATATGGGGTATAGGCCACTCCGAATAAACCAACAGGAATGAGGCAAATCATTAGAACTAGGTTAAGACATAAGCTCGTTGATCGGGTCCCTCCCATACATCAATCCGAATAGCGGGCATGGGCAATGCAACGGTACGTCCTTTATGCAAAGGCGTCTCTCGATGTTAATAGCAGCGCCTATTCCGTCAGCAGTGCTCCGCAGCACGAATATCGCCTGCGATGCGATCCTAGACCACAAGCGGCTCACACACGCCAACTCACCGCTGTTCACTTAAACCTCCGCTCTTTAACAAACTTAATACTCCAAAGCTCACTGCCGGCGCCGGCCCGGCGTGGATCGAGCAACAGCAGCGCACGCTCAACGCCCAATACGACTGCGGCCGAAACATCTACGGCTGGGACGGCGACACCCTCGCTTATGAAACACGCTACAGCGACAACCCTGGCGAACGACGTCTGA
>NZ_WIWK01000285.1:0-663 GCF_009600165.1 Pseudomonas sp. FSL R10-0399 | reverse complement strand
CGGCGCCACCGTAGGCGCATGGTTCGTCACCGTGCAGGACCGCGCCGGACTTGACCGTGGTCTGGGTCTGGTAGCCCTGGGTCCACTGCACGGAGGTCTGGTACAGCGGGCGGGCAATATCACCCTCGCCATCGGCACGAATGCGCTCGCGAACTTCGCGGCCAGCGTTGACGTGCAGTCCGTTGATGGTCACGCGGTGTGTGGTTTCACTCATGGTCTTTGCTCTTCAAAGGGCGGCGTATCGGTCGAATGACCGGGTGCCAATCAAGTAAGTCGGGAGGTCCCGTGTTAACTAAAAGTGCTCGGCCAGCCGGGTTTCGTGGGTCAGGAACGCGTCCAGCCGCTCTTGCAGGTCAAGCAGTGCTTCCGAGCGCCCGAGACGCGGGCGCGGCATGTCGATTTCGAGGATCTGCGCGATGTGCCCGTGGGGCGCACTGGCCATCAGCACAATGCGGTCGGCCAGCAGCAGCGCCTCTTGCAGGTCGTGGGTGACCATCAATACAGTGGCGCCGCTGTTGCTCCAGGCGCGCAGCAATTGCTCCTGCATCAAGCGCCGGGTCTGGGCGTCCAGTGCCGAAAACGGCTCGTCGAGCAGCAGCAAACGTGGCTCCAGCGCCAAGGCTCGGGCCAACGCAATGCGCTGGCACATGCCGCCCGACAACG
>NZ_WIWK01000284.1:0-684 GCF_009600165.1 Pseudomonas sp. FSL R10-0399 | reverse complement strand
TGAGTTCGTGATAGGACATAGTGGCAGCACCGTACCGGAAAGGTCAGGTGTTGCACTCAGTTTTTGCGGCCGCCTAGATTACAAGCTTGACCAGGGCTATAGCGCCGATGAAATATTAGCCAAATCAAGAAGCTTAAAGGGTGTTCTGGAACCTTTTTCCACGTCCGGCAATATAGATATGTTGTCTCGATCCGGCTTCAAGGACATAACCAGCGTATTTAAATATATTTGCTTTGAAGGTTTCTTTTGCATTAAGTGACCGGAGCTATATTGTGAGCACACTCATAGCGCGACAGTATTTACAGCTTCTGCAAATGCCCGGCACGTTTCACGCGCAAAAAATCAATTGTGAGCTGTGCAATTCCAATGATCATTTGTGTTTGCTGGATAGCGTCCAAGGCCCTTGTGGCAAGGCAGTAGCATTACCAGTACTCGGCTGTCGTGATTGCGGACATATTTACCAAAAATACCGCTTTAGTGAAACCTTTTATAAAGCGTATTACAACAAATTCTACCGCTTGAATTTATTTGGCAATAATGAGCCAGAGCGCGCTTTTTTTCAGGATCAGGTGCGCCGTGGCGAACACCTGTGCCAGTACTTAAAAAGCGGCGGCGGCAAAAACTGAGTGCAACACCTGACCTTTCCGGTACGGTGCTGCCCCTATGTCTTATTCCGAACTCAGC
>NZ_WIWK01000283.1:0-685 GCF_009600165.1 Pseudomonas sp. FSL R10-0399 | reverse complement strand
GTACTTCAGCGTTTCCGAAACCGCGCGTTGTAGCGCAGCCCCTCCCACCTCCGTCCCGGTCTCTGAGCTCCGATCTTTAATCGCTTGAACGTGCACACCGCTTGGCGAGATCGTCGGATCGCGCATGCATTCCTGCCAAATCTCAACCCAGCGGGCATGCTTAACGTATTTCGATCCAGACAGCATCGAAGGCGGGACCATCAGCAAAACGTGAAAATGCGGGTGCGCCTCCCCAATCGCACTCCGAGTTACCTCGGTAGTCCGTACCCAACCAATCACCGCTTTTAACTCTTTTCGCGCCTGGAGTCGGTTCCACCCGGCATTCATCGCCGTAAGAGTCGCTCCAAGCTCGCCTATGGGGCAATTGGGCACAGTCAGGGTCAGGAATAGCCAGCGAGCCTTAGGATGCTCTAGAACGATCTGAGGGAGAGATTGGTGAAACCGAGCCTGCCACATGAGCGAGCGCCTCCACTGACACACCGGGCAATGACGTACCCGGCAAAAGTACGCCGTACGCAAACGTAGGGCATTCACTGATGTTTCAGGGTTGAGAACCCAACCAAACAGCAATAACCCCCCACAGTCGGACATTCGAGCGGCGTAGCGCTCAAATTCTAGAGCGCTGGCATAAATCCCACCCACATCGTCAGATTGACCTCTGTGAATGTCCCACGGGACATCATTC
>NZ_WIWK01000282.1:0-694 GCF_009600165.1 Pseudomonas sp. FSL R10-0399 | reverse complement strand
GCTTGACAGCAACAGAGGCTGCTGTAGAATGCGCGCCTCGGTTGAGCGAAAGCTTAACCAACCGCTCTTTAACAACTGAATCAAGCAATTCGTGTGGGTGCTTGTGGAGTCAGACTGATAGTCAAAAAGATTATCAGCATCACAAGTTACTCCGCGAGAAATCAAAGATGTAACCAACGATTGCTGAGCCAAGTTTAGGGTTTCTTAAAAACCCAAAGATGTTTGAACTGAAGAGTTTGATCATGGCTCAGATTGAACGCTGGCGGCAGGCCTAACACATGCAAGTCGAGCGGTAGAGAGAAGCTTGCTTCTCTTGAGAGCGGCGGACGGGTGAGTAATACCTAGGAATCTGCCTGATAGTGGGGGATAACGTTCGGAAACGGACGCTAATACCGCATACGTCCTACGGGAGAAAGCAGGGGACCTTCGGGCCTTGCGCTATCAGATGAGCCTAGGTCGGATTAGCTAGTTGGTGAGGTAATGGCTCACCAAGGCTACGATCCGTAACTGGTCTGAGAGGATGATCAGTCACACTGGAACTGAGACACGGTCCAGACTCCTACGGGAGGCAGCAGTGGGGAATATTGGACAATGGGCGAAAGCCTGATCCAGCCATGCCGCGTGTGTGAAGAAGGTCTTCGGATTGTAAAGCACTTTAAGTTGGGAGGAAGGGCAGTAAATTAATACTTTGCTG
>NZ_WIWK01000281.1:0-701 GCF_009600165.1 Pseudomonas sp. FSL R10-0399 | reverse complement strand
CCCCCAACGAACTAACGGCTTGTCATGCAGGTCACGGCCTACAAGAATGCCGTATTGGGTACGTGGCTTTATTTCATCGATGAACTGCCTGAAATCAGGGCTGAGCAGTGATCCAGCCTCAAAGCAGTATTGGCCTGCTGCAACAGCACAAGCGATGCCCAATATGTCATCAAAACTGCTCAGGTCCTTGGCTTTGAAGGCGATCAGCGTTTTTCCGTTTTGTGGTCGTATATCCACGATCATCAGTTGAAATCCAAGTCAGTTTGGTCAGGTGGGGGCAGATCATCGGCGCCTAGAATCGGGCGTTCATCCCCATAGATCACTGGAACGGCTTTGAGCTTTTTCACTTGATCCCAGCCTTCTTCCTGCTCGCATTCATGGGCTACAACCGTTGCCGAGAAAACTGCCTTGCGCTGTCCAGCGGTGCCTGCGAACGCTATCTGCTCGTTGACCACATAGGTCGAGACGTTGCCGGTCTTGATCGTTTGAACAAACTGGTGATCCGCAAGGTACTTCACACCGCGTGAAATGGTCGCTCTAGACCTGTTCAGGATTTTGCAGAGGGTTACTTGAGATATCGTCACTGCGTTGGTGCCAATCTGCATGTTCTCCCTGATAACGCTGAACACCAAGGCTGCCGCTGGGTTGTCTCGCTGCATCGCTCTTAAGTTCTTTTCGGCGGCTCTACTCATCATGTAGTA
>NZ_WIWK01000280.1:0-712 GCF_009600165.1 Pseudomonas sp. FSL R10-0399 | reverse complement strand
AGTCGGCCCAGCGAGGCGCTGGCAATGAATGGCGCAGCGCCCTTGGCAGCGTTGAACGCCGACACCAGACCGGCAAGGTCGGTTGTCGCAGTGTTCAGGTTGACAGGGTATGCCGTCCCGCCTCGGCTGACGGTGAGCGACAGCGGTGTCACATCAAAGTCGTAGCGCGACGGAGCACTGGAGCCCCGCAGCGTTGAAGCCGTACCTGCGCCGGGCGGTATTGCAGGTGCATAGGGCGTGTAACTGTTGACGATGTACAGCCCGCCGTTGGCACCCACAACCTCGATCGGCATACCGACTTCAGGATTGAGCATCTCCAGCGGGCCTTGGACGATGTCGCGCCCCGCCCCACCATCGATGACCGTGTATTCGTAGTAAGCCAGCGCACGAATCACCAAGCCGCTGACCCAATCCGCAGGGAACGCGCCCGCTCCCACAGGGATCGAGATGGTTGCGCCATTGAACTGGTAGGCCGAAGCCCGCGCCGATGGCGTGATGCTGTTCGAAACCGTCAGCTGTAGGCCAGCCGATCCGCTCGAACTCGCTCCCACCTCGGCCACATTGAACCAGAGCATCGATGCGGTATCGCCCGACACATCCGCACCAGGCGGATAGATCGTCACGCGAGCATCGGAACCCAGCGAAATCAGTGGAGTTTCACCCACCTTGATCTTGCTGATAGGGATATCCAGATCGCCCGCCGAGACGTACA
>NZ_WIWK01000027.1:0-57810 GCF_009600165.1 Pseudomonas sp. FSL R10-0399 | reverse complement strand
CAGGATCTGCATCAACAATCGCTTAACACTTGGGGGGCTTTTTGACCTGGACGCACACACGGCCAGCACCTGGTCAAACTCCAGCAAGCCCCGGCCGGCAGGATCTGCATCAACAATCGCTTAACACTTGGGGGGCCTTTTAACCTGGACGCACGCACGGTCACACTTGATGGACAGTGAAGCTTCTTTGATTAAATAAGGATTAGAAAAGGATTAGGACATATTTGCGCATTCTGCGCTATCCCTTACTGCGCAAGGCCTACAGCCGATTTCAACCTGTGGATAGTGTGCACCGTATCCCATACTTTCGTACATCGTGTCCCACAGCTCTGTGCATCGTATCCCATGTCTAGTGCATCGCATCCCATGACCTGGTGCATCGTATCCCCCGTCGAAAAATACGTTTATCCAGCAAGCCCCGGCCAGCAGGATCTGCATTGACGTTCTGCCAACACTTGAGGGGCTTTTAATTCTAAAAGGCAGCTCGATGCTCGATCCGACCACCGACCAAGAACCCACCTCCCTTCTGGCGTACCCATCATGGGCCTCTAACGCGCAGGAAGCGTTCTAGTCTTGTGGTTTCTTGGAAGCGACGATGCAAAGGGGGCTTTTTCCCTTTGCGTAGCGAAGCGATCAAGGCGGCGCGAAGCGACGTTGACTGCCTCCGGGGTGAAGGACGCTTGCGGCCGAGGGGCGTAGCCCCTGGGGGGATGGGAGAGCCGCTTGCGGCTCGGGAGGGATTGAGAAGGGGGGTCTCCCCCCTTCGGCGCGGTTGGTTAAAAACAGGGTTTATAGATAAGGGTTTAAAGAAGGGGTTTAAGAGAAAGGGTTAGATGCACCGCGAAAATGCTCGCAAGCCATTGATTTTACAGGGGTTAACGTCAGAATGGCGGCCCCTCAAGTGTCGGTAGCCAGGCCCCTCAAGTGTCGGTACTTCTGCCCCTGATGTGTTAGGTCGGTCGCCCCTGATGTGTTAGTAAGCAGCCCCTCAAGTGTTAGTACAAAATGGCGGTTATCCACGCGGTTATCCACAAAAACGGTGGATAACCCCCTGTTGGTTGCCGCGATTTCGATCAAAAAGGCTTGACCTGATGCACTGCTCACGGTTTTAGCGATTCTGAGGCCGAAAAAAGGGGGCTTAGCCCCCCAAGTGTTAAGCTCCGCCTTTTCCTGGCCCCTCAAGTGTTAGGAGTTGCCCGAATTGTCCCGCATTTGTCCCCATCACTAGCGAACGCAGTGGATGAAATCCTTCTCGACCCATGTTTTCTCAACCAGACCTATTTCCTCCAGCTCTTTGCATGCCTCCCTCGACTGCTCGGCCCATTTCTTCTTGCGGGTAGACTCTGATCCGCAGATGAGGCGGAACGTCTCCAGCTTGAGTGGGTAGGGGGTTGCGTGTGTCACGAAATAATCGAACATCCGGCGTGCTGTTGGGGAAAGGGTTCGGTACTTCGACCACATAACTTTCGAGTAATGATCGTTGGCAAACAGCACAACCAGATACGGGTCAAGCTGGGCCTTGCATACCGCTCTCTTTTGACCGTCTTTCTCTATGTCAAAGTCGCCTAGCAGTGAAAGGTTTTTAAGGGTGCTGTGCCGTGGGGATTTGATCGAAAAGCACGTTGCTTTGAGCCGCTTTAGACAGCTTAGCGCCCGGTTGTAATAGAACTTGTTGATGTGCCAACCAAGGTCGGTGCAGAGCTGGTAAAGCGTGAATTCCACATTCCGGCCCAGCGGTGAATGCTTCGCGTACTCTAGGATCTGCTGCCAAACCAATTCATCATCGTCTGCACGCAGCTCAATCCCGGTGTACGTGATTTCAATCTCTTGGTTGTAGTGGTAGATCAACTTGTCTTCGCATGCCGCTCTCTTTTGCCCCTTGTTCCTGGTAGTGAAGACAGCCGATCGGCCCCAGTCATTCGGGATAGCGCGTAGGTCGTCGTCCCACGGGGCTACTTGAAATAGCGACATTTCCATTTGTTGCATTTCAGTGATGGCCGCTACCATCTTTTCGTTGTTCTTCCGCTCTTGTACTGCATCCGCAATATCGTCAATCGGTGTCCGGGGTGATTTCTTGGATGTGCCTTTTGTGGGCAGGCCGGCAAGCTCTGGTTGCTTGCGTGTACTAAGGGCTGCGTCCAGGTGGTCGGCTACGGTGCGTTTCTTGGGGCGAGCGGCTACCGCGGCCGGCGCATCGCTTGCGCTTGGTGACGGTGTAGGGGCATCGAAATCAATCATGCTGGATTCGGTCACTGCTGTAGCAATAGCAGGAACCGATTGGACGCCAGGCAGGGAAGTCGCTGCAACATAAACAGACTTTGCAGCCTGCAACGCTGCCTCTTCGGGCGACAGCCCGGTTTTCACCAGCTCCGCAATGTGCTTTCGAGCGGCGTTTGTTAGGTCGGCCATTGTCACTCCTTTACATATAAACAGCCGGCTAAATCCGGCTATGTCACCCCGTGCCGTGCAAATCTTACTCGCCTGTGCCAGCGGGATCACGCGCAATAGAAAAATAGCGTTTACCGAAACTACGCACAAAATGTAAGATGGCCGTTATACGGGGAGACGATTTGCTAACCAAAGGATACTTTAGCTAAAGAATCTTCAACGGTCAAGAATTTTAGCGGCTAAAATTAGCCCTGCATCGAGGCACCGACCGACTGTGCATAATGCCATTTTTTTTACTAACGTCCTGCGTTTGCTGGGTGAGCGGGGCATGACCAAGCATGAGCTAGCCAAGCTCACGGGCGTCTCTATTTCTGTTCTATCTGAGATTACAAACGGGAAGGGCAACCCCACCCTAAAGACCCTTGCGGCCATTGCTGAAGCCCTGCAAACGCCATTGCCCATGCTTTTGGAGTCCACCGACTTAGATAGCAAGGTTCTGGACGATGCCGCAGGAACTCATGTGCCATCAAGCCTGCCACCCGGCTACTGTCGTTATTGCGCGACTCTGACCAATCACCAGGCGTTCCAGGTGCGCAAGTGGCACGAGTACAATGTTGCAAAGATCCGGGAAAAATCTAACGCCCCATAACATCAAAAATTTTAGCGGCTAAAACCAAGGCTCCTAACAAGGGGTCTTTTTTTCAGCCAGAATGTTTCCGTTTGGCACAACCGGCCGCCTGCCTGGCGCAGTCGGTGTTTTATGAACAGCGCGGGATGCGCGTAGCGATAAAGTCACGGAAGGCGAAGTAAAGTTTTTTATCATTGATAAAAACGATGCTGAGTGATTGCCCTTAACTAAGTTTCGGTATATCGTTTGCCACATTCGCACCTGTGACGAATTTGGAGCAAACGATGAGTGAACAAAACGGCGACCAGGAAACGGTCAAAAAGCGCGTTACCGAGCGCCTACGTCGCGACCTGGGGCCTTTGGTTGAGGGTGCGCTAAACGACCCAAAAACTACCGATATCCTGCTTAATGCGGATGGGCAGCTCTGGCTGAAACGATTGGGTGAGCCAACCCGTGTCATCGGGACGATGGAGGCATGGCGCGCAACGTCAATCATAAAGACGCTCGCCGGTCTACTCGGTAAAACCGTTGGGGCAAAAGAGCCAATCCTTGACGGCGAATTGCCTTTCGGCAATGAACGATTTGCCGGCCAGCTCCCGCCAGTGGTTTCGTCTCCGTGCTTTGCGATCCGTAAACCCGCCATCACGGTCTTCCCGCTCGACAGCTATGTCGAACAGGGGATCATGACTCAAGCGCAATGTGACGCCATCAAGAAGGCTGTACGCGAACACAAGAACATTCTTGTGGTCGGTGGAACCGGCTCGGGAAAGACAACTCTCATCAACGCCGTTATTCAAGAAATGGTCGATAACGACCCGAATGAACGTGTGTTCATCATTGAAGACACGGGCGAAATCCAGTGTTCCGCCATTAACTGCGTTCAGTACCACACCACGCTTGAAGTCAGCATGACTGACTTGCTCAAAACGACCCTCCGGATGCTGCCTGATCGCATCATCGTCGGTGAAGTCCGTGGTTCAGAGGCACTCGACCTCTTGGACTCCTGGAACACCGGCCATGACGGCGGCGCGGGCACGCTCCACGCAAACAGCGCTGAATCTGCCTTGCAACGCCTCAAGTCCCTCGTCACCCGCAACAAGCACGCTCCAACCGATATTGAACCGCTGATTGCTGAGGCGGTTCACGTAATCGTGCAAATCAACCGGAAGTCAGAAGTCCGCCGAGTAGAAGCGATTCTCGAAATCGTCGGATATGAAAACGGCAACTACATCACCAACACCCTCTAGGAGTAACACCCATGCAAAACAAAACTTCCCGCGTTAACAACAAGGCACTTTTCGCCGCAGGTGCAGCGCTGATGATGCTTCTGAGCGCTCATCCCGCATTCGCGTCCAGCACCGCTGGGGGCGGTCTTCCTTTTGATGACTGGTTTACAACCATCCGCTCGTCCATCACGGGGCCATTCGCCTTTACCGCGGCGATTGTCGGCCTGGTTGGTGCCGGTGCCACATTGATTTTCGGCGGCGATATGAACGGTTTCCTGCGCACCTTGATCTTCATCGTCCTGGTGTTGTGCTTCATCGTCGCAGCACAAAACACCTTGTCGGCCATCACCGGCCAAGGCGCTGAAATCACCGCTGCGCACGATATGGCTGCGAAGTCTGCCGACTGGATCACCAGCAAGGTCGAGGCTGTTCGCTCGGCTACTGCTCGCTTGGTAGTAGGAGCGTAAACCCCATGGCACTACGCAAGATCCCTATTCGTCGGGCCGGCAATCGCCATAACCTTTTCATGGGTGGGGATCGTGAAATGGTTATGTTCAGCGGCTTGCTGGCCGCCATCTTGGTCTTTGCTGCGCAAGATTGGCTGGCCTTTTTCCTGGGCGTTGGCATGTGGTTCGCCTCGCTTTGGATGCTGCGCAAGATGGGCAAATCTGACCCTCTTATGCGCTTTGTCTATCTGCGCAACCGCCGATACAAGCCCTTTTACCCGCCGCGTGCCACTCCCTTCCGCGAAAACGGCACCTCTCAAGGGAAGCAATACAAATGATTGAATCACTGCTCATCTCAATTGCGGTCGTGGGCGTCCTGTTGGTGCTGTTTTTGCTCTCGCAGGTACGCAAGGTCAATGAAGACCTTCGACTCAAAAAACATCAGTCCACCGAAGCTGGCCTTGCGGATCTTCTCAATTACGCTGCTGTCGTCGATGACGGCGTGATTGTTGGCAAGAACGGTTCTTTCATGGCTGCGTGGCTGTACAAAGGATCTGACAACGCCAGTGCAACCCATGTAGAGCGGGAAATGAACTCGTTCCGCATCAACCAGGCGCTGGCCAACATGGGCAGTGGCTGGATGGTTCACGTCGATGCAGTCCGTAGGCCAGCTCCGAACTACAGCCATCCAAGCCAATCGAATTTCCCTGACCCGGTATCGGCAGCAATTGACGAAGAACGTCGCCGTACCTTTGAAGGGCTGGGTAATTTGTACGAAGGCTTCTTTATCATCACCGTAACGTGGTTCCCGCCAATGCTTGCCGAGCGCAAGTTTGTTGAGCTGATGTTCCATGACGATTCAGACAAGCCAAACAACAAAGCACGCACACATCACTTGATCGACTTCTTCAAAAAAGAGGTCAAAAACATCGAATCGCGCATGTCCTCCGCTGTGTCCATGGAGCGCCTGCGTGGTCAAAAAATCATGAATGAGGACGGGTCAACCGTCACTCATGATGAGTTCCTGCAATGGCTCCAGTTCTGCGTTACCGCCATCAATCATGCCGTGATGCTGCCAACCAATCCGATCTACATCGACAACCTGATTGGGGGCAAAGAGCTGTATACCGGCGTAACGCCAAAGCTGGGCCGCAAATTCATCCAGGTAGTCGCCATTGAGGGTTTCCCTCTGGAGTCCTCGCCCGGAATCCTGACGCGCCTTGCTGAGCTGCCTGTTGAATATCGCTGGTCGAACCGTTTCATCTTCATGGATCACCATGAGGCTGTGTCGCACCTGGAGAAGTTTCGCAAGAAATGGAAGCAGAAGATCCGGGGTTTCTTTGACCAGGTATTCAACACCAACGGCGGCACTGTCGATGAGGATGCCGTTTCTATGGTGGCCGATGCTGCATCGGCTATTGCTGAAACCAATAGCGGCATGGTTGCGCAAGGCTTCTATACCAGTGTCGTAGTGCTGATGGACGAAAGTCGGTCAGTGGTGGAAACGGCCGCGCTCCAGCTTGAAAAGGCTATCAACGCGATGGCGTTCACCGCTCGCGTCGAAACCATCAACACCATGGATGCCTTCATGGGTTCACTGCCAGGCCACGGCGTAGAGAACGTGCGCCGGCCTCTCATCAATACGATGAACCTGGCCGACTTGATCCCGACAAGCACCATCTGGACCGGCGAGAACTTCGCACCTAACCCACTGATGCCACCTAACTCGCCGCCGCTGATGCACGGGCTTACCAGTGGTAACTCGCCTTTCCGAGTCAACATTGATGTGCGCGACTTGGGGCACACCATCATGTTTGGCCCGACTCGGGCGGGTAAGTCTACGCACCTGGCAATCCTCGCCATGTCATGGCGCCGATACTCCAATGCCAGGCTGTTTACATTCGACAAGGGTATGTCGATGTATCCGAGCTGCAAGGCTGCTGGGGGGGCTCACTACGTTGTGGCAGGGGCCGGCGAAAAGCTCGCTTTCGCTCCCTTGTCCAACCTGGTGACTCGCTCGCGCCGTGCATGGGCAATGGGCTGGATTGACGACCTGCTGGCATTGAACGGCCTCAAGACCACCCCAGAACAGCGCAACCTAATTGCCGAAACCATTATTGAAATGGGCACGGTCGAGGAAAAAGAAGGGCGTCCGGGAACGCTGTCTGAATTCACCGCGAAAGTTCAGGACATTGACATTCGGGCGGCACTCAAGGACTACACCATTGACGGCCTTATGGGTCACTTGCTCGATGCGGAAGAGGATCAGCTCTCTATTTCCGACTTCATCACTTTTGAAATCGAACACCTGATGGACTTGGGGGATCGCTACGCGCTGCCTGTCTTGCTTTACCTGTTCATGCGAATTCAAGAAGCGCTGGATGGTCGGCCAACCCTGATTATTCTCGATGAGGCTTGGCTAATGCTGGGTCACGATGTGTTCCGCGAGAAAATCCGCGAGTGGCTTAAAACCCTGGCAAAGAAAAACTGCCGCGTACTGATGGCAACTCAGAACCTTTCTGACGCCTCTCAATCGGGGATTCTGGACGTCATTGTTGAATCCACGGCCACCAAAATCTACCTGCCGAATATGTATGCGCGTGATGAAGCAGCGACCGCGCTTTACCTCCGCATGGGCCTCAACCTGCGCCAGATTGAAATCATCGCTACTGCCCAGCAAAAGCGCGATTACTACCTGGTATCTGAGAAAGGCCGCCGCCTATACAGCCTTGCACTAGGCCCGCTGGCTCTCTCCTTCGTCGGTGCGACCGGCCCAGACGACATAGCAATCATCAAGAAGCTAGAGGAACAGCACGGCGATTCGTGGGTGCATGTGTGGCTCCGCGACCGTGGCTTGAGCCTTGATAACTACAGGAGTGCAGCATGAGCATTTTCAATCGCCGCAAAGACGCGGAAACAGAAGTAGCCGGCGCAACTTTAGCCGCTAAAGAGAAAGTCAATAATCCATATCTCAATGCTCGCCGTTCGTGGAATGGGCATGTGATGGGAGTTATGTCTTCTCTCCAGGTATGGCAGACCGTGGGGATCGTTTCCCTGCTCATTGTCATGGGGGCAGTAGGCGGCATTGCTCACATTGGCGCGCAATCAAAGATCATTCCTATGGTGTTCCAACAAGATGCCTCGGCCAACACGGTTTCCGTGACTTTGCTGGATCGGGTGCCTGATGCAGTTCTGACCGACTACCAAGCAGCGGTGACAAACTTCATCAGCAACACACGGTTGGTAACTCCAGATGTAAGCCTCCAGCGAAAAGCCGTGCTGGCCTCTTATGCGTACCTTGCCCCGCAAGATCCGGCAACGATGAAAGCCAATGAATTCCTCAATGGCTCCCCTGAGCGGAACCCGTTCAAGCGCGCGGAAAACGAAACCGTGTCGGTTGAGATTCGATCTGCTCTGCCACAAACCAAAGACACCTGGCAGGTGGATTGGACTGAGACAGTTCGCAGCCGGGACGGCTCGCTCAAAGGCAACCCGTACAACATGCGAGCGCTCATCAACGTCTATCAAAACAAAGATATGTCAGTAGACAGAAACACTTTTGTGAACGGGCACTTCATCTTCATTCGCGACTTTAACTGGTCGAAACAACTTTAATCCTGGGGCGGACACTCCATATGAAAAAGACACTGATTTCCTCGTTAATTGCCGGCGTTCTTTTGCCAGGTTTTGTACAAGCAGCCGACAGCCAAGCGGATATGGCAAACAAGTATTTTGCCCCGGACACTGTGAAGCTGACCCCGCAGGAGCAAAAAGCTATCGGGATCGGCAAAAAATGGCAGACCGGCCAAGCGACTAGCAACGCGACACCAGGCGGCGACGGCGCCATTACCTTCCTGTACGGCAGTGGGCAAACCCAAGTGGTCTGCGCTGTACTCCAGGTCTGCGATATCTCCCTGCAGCCTGGCGAGCAGTTCAACACGCTGAACGGTGGCGATCCTCGTTTCACCGTAGAGCCTGGCATCAGCGGCTCCGGTGCAGACCAAACCGTTCACTTGATTTTGAAGCCGCTGGACGTGGGCCTGGATACCGCGCTGGTCGTGATGACCGACCGCCGTACTTACCATTTCCGTCTGCGTTCAACTCGTAATGAAAGCATGCCTTACGCGCGCTTCATGTATCCCGAAGATGCTGCTGCCAAGTGGGTGTCGATCAGGAATGCCGAGGCTAAAGACCGTCACGACAACACGATTCCGCAAACTCGGGAATATCTGGGCAACCTGGACTTTAACTATTCCATCGACGGCAAGGCGCGCTGGAAGCCAGTACGTGTGTACAACGACGGTACGAAAACCATCATTGAAATGCCGGATGGCATGCGTCAAAGCGAGTCTCCAACCCTCCTGGTAGTACGTCGCGACGGCGGTATTTTCCGCGATGCTGAAACGCAAATGGTCAACTACCGCGTCCAGGGCAATCGCTATGTGGTGGACACGATTTTCGACAAGGCAATTCTGGTTGCCGGCGTCGGATCGAGCCAGGACAAAATCACCATTGAGCGGGAGGCCAAGTGATGCGCAAAGTTCTCCTGATCTCGGCACTTATCGCCGGCTTGAGTGGGTGTGCAACAAATTCCCCATACGGGAATTATTCGGCAGCCCCGGCCGCGCATGACAAAAACATGGCGAGCGACACCGTTGCGCACCTAGTCACTATGTATCCACCTGCGCGGACTCGCTTGAACATCATGCAGCCCACCGAAGATGCCTACGGAACGGCCTTGGTAGCGCTTCTGCGCGGCCGTGGCTACTCCGTGAACGAGTACGCGTCGGAAGCTGCCAAAAAGGCCCAACCGGCTACTCAGGCGGCTTTCGCTCCCGGTGTAGACCTCCACTATGTAGTTGACTCGCTCGCACCTGCCGCAGACCTGTACCGGGTCACGGTAGTGGTGGGCAATCAGCCGATCAGCCGAGCCTACATTCCACAAAAAAACGGGACTGTCGCAGCGGCGGGTTCCTGGGCGCGTAAGGAGTAATTGCCATGGCTGACACCGACCAAATGTCGCCGGATTCGTCGCCAGGCGCTTCCAGCAAAAAGACCGGCGTGCGCCGGGTGAACAACGTGCCTTTGATGATTGGCATTGCGGTTCTCGCGCTCTTTATGGGCCTTATCGCAATGGTGGCCGTCAAGCGTTCCAATCAAGCCAATGTGGAACATGCGGCGACCGCGCAAGGGAAGGGCGGGGATAGCTCTCTGATGGCTGCCGATATCGTTGGGGGCCGTGCTGACGGCTTGATCCCAGAGGCCAAAGCTGAGCCGCCACTTTTGCCCCCGGCCGATCCGCAAGCACCTACAACGCCTAACGGCGTGCCTGTGGCTCGCGTAGAAAACCCGAATGCGCCACCGCAACCGCCTCGCGGGAATGGCGGCCCACGCTCGCCAGAAGATCAGGAAGACGAACAGTTGCGTCAACGGAAAATGCAGCTTTTCCAAACCGCAGTTGGAGCTAAAACGGCAATCACCCTGCCGGATCTGAGCCGTGTCGGCACTGGAACAACTGACGATACTCCGAAAACCCCTGACGAAATGGTTGATCGCATTGCGCAGGTTCGCCGGCAAATCGACCAGCAGCGCTCGACCGATCCGAATGCGGCCTATCAAGCCCAACTTCGCCAGGTACAAGGAAACATGGGCGGCGGTAGCGGTGGTGGTTACGGCGGCGGCCGTTCGGGCGGATCGTCGGGCATGATGCTGGCCTCGTCGTCCAGCGACACCGGTAAGGACTATGGCACTTTTGACGGCAACGGCAAAAAAGATCGTTGGGCGTTGAACTCCAAAATGGAGGCTCCAACTACACCGTTCGAGATTCGGGCCGGCGCTGTCATTCCTGGAATCATGCTGAGCGGCATCAACTCTGATTTGCCAGGCCAAATCATGGCGCAGGTTTCGCAGGACGTGTATGACACGGCCACCGGCAAATACCTGCTTATTCCTCAAGGGACTCGCATGGTTGGCACCTACTCCAGCGATGTTGGTTATGGACAAGAAGGCGTACTGATTGCCTGGCAGCGCCTGGTATTTCCTGATGGCAAGGCTTTGGACATTGGAGCAATGCCAGGCGCAGACATGGCCGGCTACTCTGGCTTCCGTGACAAGGTGAATCATCACCTGTTGCGGCTCTACGGATCGGCGTTGTTCATGGCCGGCATCACCGCAGGCGCTTCCATTGCAACTCAGGACAACAACAACTCTGTTGGCTACCAACAACCTTCGGTTAGCAGCGAATTGAGTTCTGCGCTTGGGCAGCAACTGGGCCAAGTGTCCGCGCAAATCATCTCTAAAAACTTGAACATTTCCCCGACAATCGAAATTCGTCCGGGCTATCGCTTTAACATTGTTGCTGTCAAAGACGTGACATTCACCAAGGCTTATCAGTCGTTTGACTACTAACGCAAGGAGCAAGTTATGTTTTCTAAGAATTCCATTTTAGCGGCTAAAGTTTTCGCACTTTCCGCATCAGTTAGTTTTGTAGTTTGCCAACCGGCTTCGGCAGGCATTCCAGTAGCAGACGGCTTGAATCTGAGCCAAACGACTGTCACCGCAGCGAATCAAGTTGCGCAAGTTGCAAAACAAATTGAGCAATACAAAACCCAATTACAACAATACGAAAACATGCTGCAAAACACGGCCGCACCAGGGGCTTACATCTGGAGCGAAGTAAACAGCGTAATTAACAAGGTTGTGTCTGCCCAGCAAACCCTTGACTATTACAAAAACCAATCCGGGTCGATTGATCGGTACTTGTCAAAGTATGAAAACGTCAGCTATTACCGGAATTCGCCATGCTTTCAGATTGGCGGATGCTCTGACAGCGAGCGGGAAGCTCTGGAAACGCGCCGCGCAGATAACTCCGACGCTGTAAAACGGGCAAACGCGGACGTAATCAAAAGTGTCGATCAGCAACAACAGACGTTGACCACTGATGCCCAAAAACTGCAACAGCTCCAATCTCAAGCCACGACCGCAACCGGCCAGATGCAGGCACTTCAAGCGGCTAACCAGTTGGCCGCAGCGCAGGGTAATCAGCTTCTGCAAATCCGCGGCATGTTGCTGGCACAGAACCAGGCCGCAGCAACCTTGGCTCAACAACAAGCCGACCGCCAGGCTCAAGAAGATGCTTCATCTACGAAGCTGCGAGAAAAATCCAACATCACCAGGTCTGAGCCGTCTACCTGGTCGTTTCAGTAACTAAGGGGTATTTATGCAAATCAAACGCCTTGTAACTGCGTCCCTATTAGCTCTCGTTGCAGCCGTTAGCGGCTGCAAGGAGGAAAAGTACGAAGTAGCCAGTCCAAATTGCTCCAACCCGGCAACTGCCAGTGATACGTCCAAGTGCCCGCGCCAGGACGGCAATATTACTCGCAGCCAGCCGAAAACCTGGTCAATGGATAGCGAGAAAAAATGATGAAAATGACCAAGCCAGGAAAAGCCACTTGTGCGGCGGCACTAGCCGTACTTGGCTTGTTTCTCACCCCCGAAGTAGCGCTTGCGGCTGCTGACACCGGAATCATGGATTCGGTAATGGGAAAATATCAACAAGCCGCAAGCGCCTGGGGTGCCAGGATGGTGTCCTATGGTTCCTGGATTTTTTGGGGGCTAGCTCTGATAAGTATGGTTTGGACTTACGGCATGATGATCTTGCGTAAAGCGGACATTGGTGAGTTCTTTGCTGAAACCATTCGTTTCTTTGGCACACTTGGCTTCTTCTACTGGATTCTATTGAATGGCCCTGCAATATCTGACGCCGTTATCAAGAGCATGTGGATGATGGGCTCAGCCGCAGTAGGGGGAGCGTCGAGCTTCACGCCATCTGGAATCACCGATATTGGCTTTGACATCTTTTTTAAAGCTCTTGATGAATCATCGTCGTTCTCTCCGGTAGACAGCGCCGCTGCAATTATAATTTCGGGCTGTGTCCTGGTCGTGCTGGCACTTGTGGCCGTAAACATGCTTTTGCTGTTTGTTTCAGCGTGGATTCTTATGTACGGCGGAGTTGTCTTTCTTGGCTTCGGCGGTTCCCGCTGGACTTCCGATATAGCTATCACCTATTACAAAACAGTCCTGGGGATTGGTGCCCAGCTCATGGGGATGGTGCTTCTTGTTGGTATCGGTAAGACCTTTATTGACCAGGCATACGCCGGGATGAGCGAAGGCATCAACCTAAAAGAGCTGGGCGTGCTGGGTATCACCGCAGTGGTATTGCTGTATCTAACTAACAAAATCCCTCCAATGCTGGCCGGGATCGTTGGTGGTGCGTCTACTGGTGGGGTCGGTGGCTTTGGTGCCGGTGCAGCTATGGGCGCAGCCGTCGCCGCCGCTGGTATCGCCGCAGGTGTTGCCAGCGCAGGTGCGTCTATGGCCTTGGGCGGCGCCGCTAACCTCGCAGGTGCAGGCTCTGCACTCAAGGCCGCTTTCCAATCCGCCCAAGAGAACATGGGTGGCGGCGGTGGTGGCAGCGGCGAAGGTGGCGGCGCTGGTGACACTGGCAACATCGGCGGATCTGAGGGCGGCGGTGGCGGCGGTGGCAGCGGTAGCGGTGGCGGTGGCGGTGGCGGCTCTAGCTTTGGTCAGGCTATGGGCACCGCTGGGCGCTTCGCGGCTGATATGGCTGGCAGCTTGGCAAGTGGCGCGAAAGAGGGCCTATCTGCAAAAGCATCCTCGATGGCAGCCGCAGCTAATGAGCGAGTCAGCAACACCGTGGGCGGAAAGCTCGCATCTGAAATCAATGGTACTGCCGGCCAGGCTCGCGCAGACCAACAAACCATGGCGCAGGCTGCTGCAATCAATCAGCAACAATCCCTCCAGGAAGCCCGCGACGTAGTTGCTCAACACTCCAATCCAGCGCCAGACGTAGCCCCTCAATTCGACGGCGACAGCGTGGGTAGTGGCGGCAACAACAATGATGAAATTAACGCATTCGTTAACGGTAAAGCATAAGGACATAAACATGAGAAAAGTTATTAGTGCCACGTTAATTACTATCGCTTTAGCAGCCCAAGCCGCACCGGCTTTCGCTAAAGACCCATGCGAAACCGTTCTTTGCATGGCTGGAATGCTGCAAGGGCAGGGCACCGTTGACGGCTGCGACGGCCCGGTTAACGACTTCTTCAGCATTGTCAAAAAGAAGCATGGCAAGTTCAAACCTGATGCAACTCAGGATGCGCGTAGGCAGTTTGTTAACCAGTGCGAAAGTGACAATGGCTGGGGTGACAAGATTGCCGATAAATACGGCAAATTTCGGATGTGAGGTAAGACATATGCCATTTCTTGATCTGCCGCCACAAATGCAAGAGCGCGTCGTTTGCTCCGTTACGGCCGCCATCAAGTACGAGGTGCCCGCGAACCTGGTTCTCGCCGTGGCAGAAAAAGAAGGCGGCAAACCAGGCCAGCGGGTGAGAAATTCCAACGGCACTGATGACGTAGGAGCTATGCAGTTCAATACCGCCTACCTGCGCGATCTGGAGCGTCAATACGGCATTACGGCTGATGACGTTGCGCAGGCGGGTTGCTACTCCTATGACCTGGCCGCGTGGCGGCTGCGTGGCCATATCCGCAATGACTCCGGCGATTTGTGGACGCGCGCAGCTAACTACCATTCACGCACGCCCCAATACAATGCGCCGTATCGGGCCGATCTGATGAAAAGGGCTGAAAAGTGGGGAACCTGGTTGTCTGAACGCTTCGTTACCTACGATCCGAATGCAGCCGGCGCACCGGCCATCGTCGCCGGTACGGCGACGGTCGAAGGGACGCCAAAGGAAAAGGCTGTAACCATTACTCAAGCCGCGATCACGGCAATGGCGGAACCTGTCCAGGCGGCACCGAAAAAAGTCACTGTGACCCACCACCGAACCTACAACCAGGCAGCCGAACGCGCATTGGCAGATATGTACGCACCTGGAATGGTGAAATAGGGTAGGGGCCATGAATCAGATAGCAGCTCGCATCGCCTCCTGGCCTCGGCCGGAAATTGCCAATGGCACCATCGAGGCGCTGAAATGGCTCGCCCTGGTGTTGATGATTGGCGATCACATCAACAAATACCTCTTGAACGACACCGTAGCCTGGCTGTACGACGCTGGCCGCCTGACAATGCCGTTGTTCGTGTTTGTTCTGGCGTACAACCTGGCTCGTCCTGGAGCGCTTGAGAGCGGCGCCTATCGTCGCACTATGATTCGCCTGGCTATTTTCGGCGCCTTGGCTTCACCGGCATTCCTGGCACTCGGGGGCCTGGTCAACGGTTGGTGGCCGCTGAATATCCTCTTTACCCTGTTCGTCCTGACCGCCACGCTGCGCCTGCTCGAAATGGGTCGGCCTCAAGGTTACATGGCTGCTGGGTTGGCCTTTGCCCTAGGCGGTAGCCTGGTTGAATTTTGGTGGCCAGCTCTGGCCTTTGGCGTAGCGATCTGGATCTACACAAAACAGCCATCAGTGCCGGCACTGATTCTGGCATTTGTGTCTTGCGCTGCACTTGGATACATCAACAGTAACCAATGGGCGCTGGCCTCGATCTTGATCCTGTTAGTTGCGCCATTCGTGGCCCTGCCGTGCCCTCGGCTACGTTGGTTCTTCTACGCTTTTTATCCCGCTCACTTGACCCTGATCTGGCTCGCGCGAATCCCTATGCGCCAGGCTGGGTATTTGTTCTTTACATAATTTTTAGCCGCTAAATGGAGTTATAGAAATGGCACTATCAGATGCAGAAATCGGCATGTTCTCCATAAATCTGAAAAAGACCATCACGGGGTTTTTCTTAGAAAAGAAACAGGCCGGCGAGCCTGGCTATACCCTCGAAATGAACGACTCAACACTTGCAACCATGTTGCTTACATCGCATCCAGAATCGTTGGATGACAAAAGCCCGGACGGCTATGTGTAGCGACCTGCAAACGAAAACGCCCCGACCTGCAATCAACGTGCGTTTCGGCCAGGATTAAGTGCGACTGTCCGGATCGGCAAGCCAGCATTAACTGCGAATGAGCCTGCATTCAGCCGTGCGGGCTTGCATTCCATCGCCGCCAGCCAGAATTACCTGCGACTGAACCAGTCGTGCGAAATTGCACTCCACTTGACCAGTCATTTGCATCGGATTTGACCAGCACGCTTCGTGGCCATGACCGGCAGAGAACGACCCGGAGCCGACACTCAGATTCGGCTATCAAATCAAGGGTTTTAATTTATAACAACCAAAGCTGGTCGTTCGAGCAATAAATTTCTCTATATTCATGGCGTAGCTAATCAGGGAAGGTAAATACGATTTTTATATAGATTGTCACACATGTTTTTAACGTTTAATTCGTTCTGTGTGCTCTCTGCGACTCGATTCTGCCATGCTAATTTGTCGGCCTTAAGTACATTGGCAGGATACTTTTGCTGCGCTTCATTAATTATTTTAATATAGTATGCTGATGCCCATTTTGATTTTTCATACTCTTCGTTTGATGAATATATAGGCATGCATCGATTTGCATTATATGCGCCATTCATATACATCTCGACATTTATTTTGAGGTCGGCAGCAGATTGCTCTTTTAGCTCATTAGGCATAATGCGGCCATCAAGGCACATTTCATAAGTTATAGTTGCGGAGACAATTGCATCTTTTCTGGCTGCATCAAGATTACTATTACCCTCTCCTGCGTTGCCATGCGAAGTCACGCCATATAGCTCTGCCTTGTCGATGATGGCCATTGGGATTCCAGGTCGGAGGTTATTGGCCTTACTTGCATTTTGTTTTACCGTGACTAGATTGCTATCATCCTTCTTTGATAAATGAGCGGTTGCCGCCCAAAAGGAGATCTCTGCGAGATCTCCACACGTAGCCGATGTTATTGCTGGGACTTGAACTGTTTCGTAAGAATATGCTTGCGGTAAAAATACAAAAAACAAAGTACATACTGATAATAGACAAACTTTCATAGTTTTCAACTTTTGGTGAGTGCAGGCGAATACGGGAATCGATATAACTCCTTATCTTGGTTGCAAATATTCATAAACGCCATTCTGAGTGTTCCCCGTTATTGTTATGATTGTTGGTATATCCACATAAACTCCAGGAATCGTCGCTTGATATGTACACATAACCACATTAGGCATCGTTTCCACAGCATCAAAAACACTTGCTTCTTTAAGGGGTTTTTTGCTGAGAATGTCGCTTAGGAAATAATTGCATGATTTTACAATTTTTTTGTAATCTGCCTCAAGTTTCTTTCTCTCGGCAATACCGTTCGGGCTCCTTTTATATTCTGCCTGGGCTTTTTGTGTTTTTGCAATCGTTTCTTCTCTCTCCAACTTTGCTTCGTTTAAATCGCGCCGCTTTTTTTCCTCTAGCTCTTGCCTTTTTTTATTTTTCAGATCGGCAATACCCCCAATACATTTCTGGCTAACTTTGTTAGTTGATCGGTTATAGCACTCAGGGTATTCTTTGGCCACGCAACTTTCGTCAACCCTGGAAGATAAATGGCCCCCTAACACATATATCAAGCATTCCCTTCCGGGATTTGCTTCTTCGTCAATACAGCCAGCATAGTTATCTTTGCCTAGATTCCTGCATCTAACTGGCTCTTTGGCAAGGAAATCATAAGTTTTCTGCGTCAGTCTTGGGGGGTCTAAGGTTGTACTGCATCCGGCAGTCGTAAGTAAAAAAAATATAATTATTGTTATGCGAAAAATATTCATCTATATAAACCCCGGCGCCTTATTTAACATGTTCTACTACAAAAAAAACCAACTCTGTGTTTGTATCGTCTCTTTGGTAGCGCGCAATAATCGCACAGCATGGGAGTGAGGTGAATTAATTTGCGTCTTGAGCGTCCGGTTTTGGCCGTAGTGAGCCATTCGCCTCCAGGTCAAGATCAACCCCGTGAAAGCAACTTCAGGCCATCTGGACGCAACTCGCCCTTTGGCGAGACGTGCCGGTACAACGTCTGTCGAGTGACGCCGAGTTCCTCACACAGACCGCCAACCACGGTTTCCGGCTGCCCCATCGACGCCATGGCCAATCGCAGTTTCGCTGCGGTCATCTTGAACGGCCGCCCGCCGTTCCTGCCGCGAGCTCGTGCCGATGCCAATCCTGCCATCGTGCGCTCGGAAATCAGCTCCCGCTCGAACTCGGCCAGTGCCGCAAAAATGCCGAACACGAGTTTGCCGGCAGCGGTCGTCGTGTCGACCGCTGCGCCGTGACCGGTCAGGACCTTCAATCCCACGCTGCGGGCCGTCAGGTCGTGCACGGTGTTGATCAGATGGCGGAGATCGCGGCCGAGCCGATCGAGCTTCCACACGAGCAGCGTGTCGCCTTCACGGAGCGCCTTCAGGCAAGCAGCCAACCCTGGTCGATCATCGCGTCGGCCTGAAGCTAGATCCTCGTAGAGATGTGAAGGACTCACCCCAGCGCGGATCAGTGCATCGCGCTGCAGATCGGTGGATTGGGATCCGTCCGCTTTTGACACTCGCATATAGCCGATCAACATCTCTTCACCTGTCACATATACGTTCGATTATGTGACAGCTTGAGCCAGAAAGTTCAGGCCGTCAAAATTTGTCACTTAACCCGTCATCCAGTCTAAGACATGCAAAGGGTCAGACAGGCTCATAATGTGACAAGAATTCCGGGGAATCCGCTCGTTGGCAAATATGGCATTAAGTCTGCGTCGAAACCTGTGCTCCCTACCCACAAGATCCTCTGACTTGCAGTTAATGCTGGTTGGCGACGATGGAATGCTGGTCGGTGTGGATCAATGCAGGTTCATTCGCAGCTAACGCTGGTTTGCCGGGCCGGACAGTCGCAGTTAACCCTGGTCGAAAACGGCGCTGATTGCAGGTCGGGTCGTTTTCGAATGCAGGTCGCTACAACTAACGATTCTAACTGCGGACTTGCCATAACTGATCGAGCTTCGTCGTGTAACTCTGGCTCATGAGGCTCCGCCGCATCGCCCATTCTGGGCTCGTTGGGACGCTGGCCACCCGCAGAGTGCCGCGACCCCATCGATTGTTGATTTCATCCAATACCGACATAACCTTTGTCGAGTCGGTGGGCTGGGTACGTGCGAAAAGATCATCAGTGTATTCACCTGGCTGACATAGATTCAGCAGCATCACTTCGGCTTTGCTGTATCGGTAGCCTTGGCGATACACCCGCTCAACTGCCTTTGTAGCGGCTTTGGTGAGTATTCGAACATCGTCGGTAGGGTAGGGAAGATCAACGACGACGCTGTTCGCATATTGGGCTTCTGAAGCGTTGAACATTCCAGTACGGATACCGACGCGAACCTTTTTGCACAATGAATGCTGAGCCCGTAGCTTTTCGGATGCCCGCATCATGTAGGTGGCCACCGCCTCTTGAATCGCCGGTAACTCAGTCAAACGCTGGCCAAACGCTCTGCTGCAACATATTTCCTGTTTGGGAGGATTTGGCTCATCCAGCCCCAGGCACGACGTGCCGGACAACTCCCTTGCCGTTTTCTCAATCACCACGCTGAATTTCTTGCGCAGGGTCCACGGATCGGCTTTTGCCAGGTCCATCGCGGTTTTGATACCCATCGCATCCAGATGAGCTTTCATTCGCCGGCCGACTCCCCAAACTTCGGAAACATCGGTGTTGCGCAACACCCAGTCGCGCTTGAAGGTATCGCAAATATCGACAACCCCTCCCGTTTGCGCTTGCAGCCTTTTTGCCGTGTGGTTGGCCAACTTGGCCAGGGTTTTTGTGCGGGCAATGCCTACCCCAACAGGGATGCCGGTACAGCGAAGAACCTGAGTGCGGATTTTGCGGCCGAGCCCTTCCGGATTAGGCACGCCGCGCAGATCCGCGAATGATTCATCGATGCTGTAGACCTCAACGGCGGGCACCATCGATTCAATTACGCTCATGACCCGCTGGCTCATATCGCCATAAAGCGCGTAGTTGGAAGAGAAGGCCACGATGCCGTGGCGGCGCAGTTTGTCTTTGATTTGGAAATACGGCTCGCCCATCTTCACGAACGGCTTCGCATCGTAGCTACGGGCGATGACGCAACCATCGTTGTTACTGAGAACGACGACCGGAACCTTGGCCAAGTCAGGGCGAAACACACGCTCGCAGCTGGCATAAAAGCTGTTGCAGTCAATCAAGCCGAATACCGGCGGCAATTCAGACATGACTACGCACACTGCTGGTTATCACCCCCCAAATTGCCAATTCGTCCCCATCCATGACGTAGCGCGGCGGGTACTTGGGGTTTTCAGACAATAGGATTACGTCCTTGCCGCGCAGGCAGAGCCGTTTACACAACGGCTCGTTGTTCAACAGCGCGATAACAATGTGACCGTGCACGGCTTCTATGGATCGATCTACCACCGCCAGGTCACCGTCAAAAATTCCAGCACCCTGCATGCTATCCCCGCTTATCGACGCGAGATAAACGTGCGGCGCTCGGATGTTCAATACTTCATCGAGCGAGATTTGCTGCTCAATATGATCCGCTGCCGGCGACGGGAACCCAGCGGGTACGCGAAACGAACATAGAGGCAGGGGGACACCGCCTGCCGCGAGTGGACCCAGGATGGAATAGCTCATGACGCACCCTTCCCAATACTGTACAAATGTACAGTAAACTTTGTTAGTGCGATCCGGTCAATTTTTATCTAGCGGATGCAGATAAACGGGGCGCCCTGGAACGCGACGGCGGGGCAATCAGACCAATGACGGAGATGAGTAATGTGCAGCCATTATGAGGCCCCAAGCCCTGGGCAACTTGCCTTGGCGTTCGGCGTAGAGCCTGTAGAGCAAGCCAAATTGGACCTTTGGCCTGGTTACTTTGGTCCCTTTGTCCGGGGGATGGCTGGTCCGGACGATCCGGAGGACTCCCATTCTTTGCGGGAAGTGCTATCGGGCTCGTTTGGCCTGATACCTGGTTGGAGCAAAGATACGAAAATTGCACGGCGCTGCTACAACGCCCGGTCAGAAACAGCAGCTGTTAAACCGTCCTTTCGCAATGCTTGGAAGTACGATCAACATTGCATCATCCCGGCCGCCGCCATCTATGAGCCCGACTGGCGTAGCGGTAAAGCCATCGCAACCCGGATCACTCGCAGCGACGGCGAGCCTATGGGCATTGCGGGCTTGTGGGAGCGCTGGAGAAGCCCATCGGGCGAAGATGTTTTTAGCTATTCGATGCTAACGGTAAATGCGGATGACCACTTGTTCATGCGAAATTACCATCGAGCAGGCGACGAGAAACGTATGGTAGTGATACTGCCCAAGGGTCTCTATAACGATTGGTTAACCGCACCCGCGAGTGCGAGCATGGAATTTATGCGTCAATACCCGGCAGACCGGCTGGCCGTTGATAGCGGCTCGCCCGTGCCGGCGCCTAGCCAGCAGTAACGCCGGTACCGAAAAAACTTTGCCCTTAAGTGGAAAAAATTTCCCACCTGCCACCGGCGATGCCCCCTCTCAATCCACGTTCTTCGCCTCCCATGTGGCAAGCAGAAAAAGCGCAGTTGAGCCCGCTAGATTCACTGCGAGCTCTGCATGACGTGGGGCAGCCTTCACGCCGCCCTTTCCCTTTCCGTGGGCATCGCTTAGACGATTCCGAAGCGCACCTAAACCCTCGATAACTGCTGTGCAACCTCCAAGGATTTGCTTAAACACAACCTCTTCATGCTGCGCCCTCGTCAGATTTAGAAGCGTAGCTGTTTGCTTGTAGAGCTTGTTCAGATCAGGAGTCGTCTCATGGTCGCTTGTCCCAGCTTCGTCAAGTATGTGTTTGCATACCGACTCCAGGAGCGTTCGAGCCATTGTGATAGCTCCCTCTGGATCAATTGAACGCCGTTCAAGCGCTTTGGTCCATGCGATCCGAACGTGCTCAGCGTCAATGCGATCCAGCGCCTCTGAAACAACGATATCAGAAGGGTGCCCCCCCTCTGATTCAGCGAACTCAACGAGCGTCCTGAACTCTTCCCAGATGAACTTTCTACGCTCGGCGTAGCTTGGAAATTTTGGCTGGATGAACCCCCAAAACTGGTCCAAGTTCCGGTGACGACGAACCCACCCCGGAACCAGTGACGCTACACGAGGATCATCTAGCACGCTCTGTCTGTAAAGAGGGTAGTCCCGCTCATCATCGTTGTTCCCGTTCCCGGTGGCTCGATTGATGTAGATCGATTGCAAGCTGTCAACGTCATCAATGAGAGACATAGCCTTATCACACCCTCTCCGTCTGGTATACGTGGTGAGGCGAGGAGGGTATCAGGGAGCCCAGCACCGACGTTAGTTCCGATCAGTATTCGACCGAAAACAATGCCTGATGGACTGCGCCTGCCCCGTGCCGTCATTCCAGCCAGTGCCGCAGCAAGGCCCTGGCCAACTCGCGAAAGAATGCTCGCGCCGCTTGCTCGGCGAGCCATTGCCCAGCGGTTTTCCATCGTCCTGTCTTGCCCATCTGCTCACCTCATCATTGATTGCGATGAGCTACTGTCGCGTCACGACCGACGTGCCAGAAGCCCTGTAAGAAGCAATTTTGAGGCAGAAAAAACGGGCTATTTCGGGCGACTTTGCATGCTTTTCCCCTCGGCCCAAGTGTCGCTAAGTGTTCTGCGCAGAATACTTCCGCCAGGCGACGACGGGCAGAAAGACCCATGGGCTGGAGTCTAAACTGAATCGGTCGATGTGTTCGCAATCCACGTGTAGCGCTGAAAGGACTCCCACGACATGACCGATATCGAGCAAACCCCCGAGCAGCTTCAAACACGCATTTCCGAGTTGAAAGCGCAGTATCAGCAGTTGCAGGACAATTACGACGACGAAGTCCTCTTGTGCAATAGCCTGCTGCGCGCCCTGGTCAACGCTGACGCTGGCTTCTGTGAGACGCTGGTCACGCATGCCGATTGCTCGGCTGAGCGTAAGGCCGACGCGCTGGAGTACCTCGCCGATGTGCGCGCGGGGTATGGCTGAGTGGACTGCGCATACCGGCGTAATCGTTAAAGATTCGATCAAACAAAGCTCGCTCACGCGGGCTTTTTTATTGATGAAAAACTTCAGGATGGTCTGTTCAACGCAACGTATAACGAACAGAAAGGGAACCCTCCTGCAGGCCATTACGCTACGCTGGGCTGGCCATCAGGCACCATCACAAGCAGCAGGTATGCAGTTGCATGAAGCGATTGAGTTGAAAGAAGCGTACTCCGAGAGCAGCGCCAATACGGCGTCTCAAGAAGGCTGGAAATTATTGGCCGTTGCCCCAGGAGCCAATGGAGTGACCTACGTCTTTGGCAAACCCGCGCCTGAACCGAGGTGGATGTACCCGACTGTATTTCCTGATGCCACCAAGCTAACTTTAGCCCTTCTTCACACGACAAGCAGGTGGGCTTCTTATCCTCCTTCGTGCCCGTTCACTGCCGTGTAAGCAGCTCGTGTCTCATCGACTCAAACCCCTCCCTACAGAACGCCGCTTCCCCTATTTCGACGTAAGCGGCGTTTTATTAAGTGAAGAGCATGCGAACAGTCGGGGCTTTTTATGCTGAGCATGTCGTGCTACTGAAAAATCGACTCGCACGACAGGCCATTCTTCTCGAGAATCTCCCGAAGACGCTTCAGGCCTTCAACCTGAATCTGTCTGACCCGTTCCCGGGTCAGGCCAATTTCCAGGCCTACATCTTCAAGCGTGCTGCTCTCGTGTCCGCGCAGGCCGAAGCGGCGGATGACCACCTCACGTTGCTTGTCGGTCAGTTCAGAGAGCCATTGATCAATGCTCTGGGACAGGTCGTCGTCCTGCAATAGTTCGCATGGATCGGTTGGGCGGTCATCGGTAAGGGTGTCCAGCAGGGTTTTGTCCGAATCCGGGCCCAACGAGACGTCGACCGAAGATACCCGCTCGTTAAGGCCGAGCATGCGTTTGACCTCTGCCACTGGTTTTTCCAGCAGGTTGGCGATTTCTTCGGGTGAGGGTTCATGATCGAGTTTTTGCGTCAGTTCCCGTGCAGCCCGCAGGTAGACGTTAAGCTCCTTGACCACATGGATCGGCAACCGGATGGTCCGGGTCTGATTCATGATTGCGCGCTCGATGGTCTGACGAATCCACCAGGTCGCGTAAGTCGAAAAACGGAAGCCACGTTCAGGGTCGAACTTCTCTACCGCCCGGATCAGCCCGAGGTTGCCCTCTTCGATCAGGTCCAGCAGCGACAGGCCGCGATTGACGTAACGCCGGGCGATTTTCACCACCAGCCGCAGGTTACTTTCAATCATGCGTTTGCGCCCGGCCGGATCGCCACTTTGCGACAGGCGCGCAAAATGAACTTCTTCTTCGGGGGATAACAACGGGGAGAAGCCGATCTCATTGAGATACAGCTGCGTGGCATCGAGTGCCCGCGTGTAATCAATGTACTTGTGTTGCTTTAACGAGGCGGAGTGTTTGGATTTGGCACGAACGGAAGGTGGAGCAGCCCCTTCATCATTCAACATCGAATCCGTGGCGATGCCGGTCTCCATAAGGAGAACCTCATCGTCGATGTCAAACTCCGGCACTTCTTTACTGAGAGCCATTTTTTATTGTCCTTTGGTGAGTTCGACTCCAAGCTCAGCGGCGCCTTTATCCATGGCAACGCTGGAGCCCGCCCCCTCTACGTGACGGAACAGGCTCGATAGCGATCAACGACGCGGCAGGAGTCTTGCAGCGGATCTACAGGTTTACCCAGTCGGAGAATCTCAAAGTGCAGTTTCACCCGGTTTGTACCCGTGGATCCATTTCGGCAATTGTCTGTCCGACCTTGACCTGCTGCCCCTCCTGAACCAACAGCCTGCGGGTTATGTCCGTAGGCACTGACGTAGGTATCGCTGTGTTTGATGATGACTAATTCGCCGTAGCCCTAAGCCACTCCCGGCGTACCCCACCTAACGCAATTAAAGCAGGCTGTCTCAAATCACCGGCGATATCAATTCCTTTATTCCATCACTGTGTGATTTTTACGGTCTGAATCAGTCTGCCCTGCTGTGCTTTGCCAAAATCTTGTGAGAGGACGGCAGATGTGAATCCGCCTGCTCGGTCCGGCTGGACACGAGCCCCCCGGGGCGTTGTCTACCCTTTCCCGATGCGTGGTGTGACGCTCATTCCGCAGCCTTCGCTTCTCACCACAGGCCTACTTTTTAGTTACGTGCCCTATTTCACGCTGGAAGGTCTGGAAAAACGGTGGTGTGCCTCAGCCGGAAGTACTCGGCCGTAAAATCCGCAACCAGGTTTTTGCTGCGCCGGTATCCCGTTAGGGGATGGTTTTGGCAGCACGGAGACGTTGGCCGACAATCCAGCGAAACGAATGCAGGCGCAACGCCATTGTGCCTTATCCACTTGGATGAACGCATTCGTACTCCGGGACCGACGACAGCAACACGCGTCGCACCCGCGAGCATCGAGAACCCAGTGACTGTCCCACGCTTCAGGGGCAGATAGATCACGGACATTGCAAGCAGGTCTGTGGTGAGAAGCGAAGGCGGATACAATGCTCCTTTTTTGCGTCAGCAAGGCCAATGCAAAATGCCATTTATAGATTGGGTTAATAAAAACCAAGCCAAAGAAATCCCGCTTGAGGTGCCCTATCACCTACTGCAGCGTGAAAAAACCTACGGCGATACTCAGGCCGCCAGCGAGAATTTCATCATCCAAGGTGACAATCTCTTAGCCCTGAAATCGCTGATTCCATTCTACGCCGGTCAGGTGAAGTGCATTTTCATCGACCCTCCATACAACACCAAAAGCGCTTTCGAGCACTACGACGACAACCTAGAGCACAGTCAGTGGCTATCGATGATGTACCCCCGCCTTGTACTCCTACGCGAGCTGCTCGCCGAAGACGGTAGCATCTGGGTAACCATTGACGACAACGAAGCTCATTACCTCAAGGTTCTCATGGACGAAGTATTCGGTAGGAAAAACTTCGTTGCGACTTTCGCTTGGGAAAAAGATAAGGGTCGCCGGAACGATACAGATATTTCCAGCGCTCACGACCATGTCATTTTGTTTGCACGCCAGCGGGACGTGTGGAGCAAAACCAGAAATCTGCTCGACAGAACGCCGGAGCAGAACGCCAGGTATAAAAACCCAGACAAAGATCCAAGAGGCCCATGGTTACAGGGAGACAATGGAACTGCCAAAAGCGGGAGTGCCGCGCAGAGATACCCGATAACCCTGCCATCCGGGCGCGTAGTGACGCCCCCCTCAGGCAATTACTGGCGATTCTCACAGGAAAATTTGAAGCAAGCTCTCGCTGAAAGCCGCGTCTACTTTGGGAAGGATGGAGACCGCCTGCCGATTATCAAGCGTTATTTGACCGATGTTCAGGATGGGGTTGTCCCTCGAACTTGGTGGCCTGCCGAAGACGCGGGGTCCAACCAGTCTGCAAAGCGTGACCATCTGCGTAAACTTCTGCCAGAAATAGAGCCATTCTCTACACCTAAACCAGAAGAACTAATTCACTTAATATTCCGGATCGCTACTAATCCAGGCGACCTAGTATTGGATTCATTTCTGGGGTCTGGCACTTCTGCCGCAGTTGCTCACAAGACAGGTCGACGCTACATCGGCATCGAAATGGGAGAGCATGCCCGAACCCACTGCGTGCCACGCCTCGAAAAAGTCATCGAAGGCGAATTAGGTGGCATCAGTCACGCTGCCAACTGGAGCGGTGGTGGTGGCTTTTCCTTATTTACTCTAGGTGAAGCTGCCTTCGATGAGCAAGGCCAGCTCACCAGTTCTGTGCGCTTTGCCACTTTGGCGGCATACATCTGGCACCTTGAAATAGGAACCCCCGGCCAGCAGGATTTCAATTCCCCATTCATGGGCGAACATAACGGAACCAGCTACTTCCTCCTCTACAACGGCATCCTCGGTGACCGGCGCCCTGCAAGCGGTAATGTCCTAACAAGTGCAGTCGTTGCCATGTTGAGAGAGCTACAACCCAACCCAGGCCCCATTGTGGTCTATGGAGAAAATACCCGCCTAGGCTCAGCCCGCATGAATGCCGAAGACATCATCTTCAAGCAAATCCCCTACGACGTGAAGATGCGCTAAGAGCCGACCATGTTCAAACTGAAAAAGTACCAAAATGACGCCTTGGACGCTCTGGGCGAATTTTTTGATAGAGCTCGCAAGGTTTCTATCCAAGATGCCTACAAGGATGTACTGCAACGACAACAGCGCACTGAAGCTTACCAAGAGATTTTTTCGGACATTCCTAGCGTCTGCTTACGCGTCCCAACAGGTGGCGGCAAGACCCTACTGGCCGCTCACGCCGTAGCACTGGCCGGCAAGTCAGTTTTGGATAGCGATGCCCCTGTTGCACTGTGGCTCACCCCTTCGGATACCATCCGAACTCAGACGCTTGAAGCTCTCTCCAATGCCCGCCACCCATACCGGCAAGCCCTGGCCCACTATTTCGGTGACCGCATCCGCATCTGCGATCTCGAAAGCCTGCAGACAGTCGGCCCCCACGACATAGGTAAAGCCTGCATCGTCGTAGTGGCTACCATACAGGCGCTCAACGTCAGTGATACCAGCAAGCGGAACGTCTACTCATTTTTTGAAGAGCTGGGTGAACACTTCCGTGACTTACCTGCCTCACTGACATCCAACCTGGAAAAGGTGACTGAGGGCGATCTGCAAAGCCAGAAGTTCCTGACCTCCAAGGATATTGGCAGAGTTAAGTGGTCCGTTGCCAACTGGCTACACTTGCACCGCCCACTGGTCATCGTGGATGAAGCCCACAACAATCGCACCGACCGTTTCTTCAAAACGCTAGGCCGGTTGCACCCGAGCTGTGTCGTCGAAATGACTGCAACCCCAGTTCCGGGCAACAACGTGCTCTACCATGTGTCCGCCCAAGAGCTGCGTGCTGAGCAGATGATTAAGTTACCAATTGTTCTGGCCGAGCATCCAGAAGGATGGCGAGAGTGCCTACGAGACTCAATCCTGACGCGAGACAGTCTTGAACTCATCGCTCTAAAGGAAGACGACTACGTCCGCCCAATTGTGCTTATCCAAGCAATGCCCAAAGGTGGTGAGGCAACAGTCGACGTTGTGAAGCAGCATCTCATCGAGCAGGAAAATATCTCTCCCGAACAAATTGCAATTGCTACGGGAACCCAAAAAGAACTAAATGGAGTCGACCTGTTCGACCCGGACTGCAAGGTTCGATACATCATTACTATCGAGGCTTTGAAAGAAGGCTGGGACTGCTCCTTCGCCTATGTACTCTCCAGCCTGCAATCGGTGAGTTCCTCCAAAGATGTAGAGCAACTGCTAGGACGTGTACTCCGCATGCCATATGCAACGGATCGCAGCCAAGCGCCCCTCAACAAAGCCTACGCCCACATTGTGGCAACAAACTTTGCAGAAGCCGCCAGCAATCTACGGGATCGCTTAGTTCAGAACATGGGTTTTGAGCGTTTGGATACCGCCGGCATTATTGTGCCTCAGCAGTCCCTTCCCTTGGCTGGCGGATCAGGTGGTGCAGCGCAGAGTATCGGCCAGAACACAACTCCCTCAATACCGGATTGTCATGTCGAGTTGCCAGCAGTACCTGAAACTCATAATTGGCCGGAAGACTTGAAAGCCCAGGTTGAAATTCGCCCTACCTCGCAAGGCGCAACAGTGGTACTCAAAGGCAACGTGGACAACGAGATGCTGAAACAGGCAGAAACGTTCATCACCGCGTCCCTCCCCCCAAAAGCCAAAGAGAAGGTAGCCCAGCAATTTTCTGATCACCGGGCCGTTCGAAATGCCCTACGGGCCCCAGCACAGTTAGGCATCTTGTTCTCACCAATTCCCCAGCTGTGTCTAAAGCTAGATGGTTACCTTGAAATTGTGGAAAAGGACACACTTGCGGAACTAGGAGACTGGAACCTGCTGGACTACCCCGTGCAGCTTGCTGGCTTTAGCATCCACGAAACAGTGAATTCCTTCGAGATTGATGTGCAGGGGGAGAAGGTCAAGTTTCGGCATATTGACGCCCAGCAACTAAAGCTGAACGAGGTTGCGAGCCACATCAGCCCGCAAGACCTAGTGCGCTGGCTGGACATACAAGTGCGCAAACCCTTCCTGCCTCAGCCACAGGTACTGGCCTACCTGACAAAGATGCTTTCCTACCTCATGAGTGATATCGGCCTTAGCCTGACCGCACTGGTTCGTGCCAGATTCCAGCTGGCCGACGCCATCAAGGGGGAAATAGAGCGTCTGCGTAAGCAGGCTATGGAGAAAGGATTCCAAGGACGACTCTTTGAGATGTCCGTACCGACGCTGGAAGAAGTGGCGCAGTACAGCTTCTCGTTCGACGCTGGAAGGTATCCAGCCCGGAACATGTATCAAGGGAGCTACGAATTTAACAAACACTTCTACCCCGTTATTCATGACCTACGGGAAAAAACTCCTGCTGGCAACACCGCAGAGGAGTTCAGATGTGCAATGGCAATTGATGCTCATCCCAAGGTGAAGCACTGGGTTCGCAACATTGAGCGCCAGGAAAGCTGCTCATTCTGGTTGCCGACCGCATCTGACTACTTCTACCCAGACTTTGTAGCAGAGTTGGAAGATGGTCGCATCCTAGTTGTGGAGTACAAGGGTGAGCCCTACAAGACGAACGACGACTCCAAAGAGAAACAACAGGTTGGGCATCAGTGGGAAAAGTCTAGCAACGGCCTCTGTCTCTTTTTGTTTGCTGTTGAACGAGATGACCTGGGGCGGGATGTCTTCAAGCAGCTGGCAGACAAATTGCTATAGATAGATAACTCAAGTGGTATCAACTCGGCTGTCTACCCCAGTGGAAGATAGCCGTAGTTTCTAGTGATTGGATTGCCCGAGCTCTCCGGTATGGATTTCAATCTCAGGCGCGTACTTTTCTGACGTGGAAACCAGGGCTGACTTTTTCAACATAATCGGCCGTTTCGGCCTGTCGTCACCGATGGCAGTCGACCCCAAACGGCCTCTGACCACGCTCAGGAAGCCAAGGCCGATTCACCAAATACAAAACGATGCGCAACCTTTACCATTCGCGCACGCCGTCTACCTTGCGCTTGGAGTTGCAATGTCCGTCCCTACTTACGACCAGTTTATTGAGCCGATACTGCGCTACTTGGCAGCTTCACCCGCAGGCGCGGCAGCTCGTGACGCCCATGAAGCAGCTGCTGGAGCGCTAAACCTGTCGGAAATACAACGGCAGGAGCTGATTGCGAGCGGCCAGGCCATATACAAGAACCGTGCAGGCTGGGCCCATGACCGCCTCAAGCGCGCGGGCCTATCGACGAGCGCAAAGCGAGGCTATTGGAAACTAACCGATGCAGGCATCACCTATGCTGCACAGCATCCTTACCCCCTCACTGAAAATAAGGTAGAACAGCTTGCCATCGGCTTTATGGATGTAAAGCTCAAGGGTCCAACTGACGCCATCCCGCTCGACGGACAAGAGCAGATTGCTCCGATAGCAAGCTCAGCCACTGTCAGCCCAGATGATCGGCTGGAGCAGGCGTTGCGTGAGCTACGCCAAGCAACTGCAGCCGACCTACTGGACAACCTTCTGCAAGTCAGCCCTAATCGCTTCGAGGTCATAGTGCTGGATGTACTGCACAGCCTTGGCTACGGCGCTAGCCGCAATGACTTGCAGCGCGTAGGCGGTAGCGGAGATGGCGGAATCGATGGGGTGATCTCGCTTGACAAGCTCGGACTGGAAAAGGTCTACGTCCAAGCCAAGCGCTGGCAAGGCACGGTTGGCCGCCCTGAGTTGCAAGCCTTCTACGGCGCACTTGCCGGGCAAAAGGCCAAGCGCGGTGTATTTATTACCACCTCTGGCTTCACTGCCCAAGGTATCGACTTTGCCCGTTCAGTGGAGGGTATGGTGCTGGTTGATGGCAGTCGGCTTGTTAACCTGATGATGGATCACGAAGTTGGAGTAACGTCGCGACTGCTCAAGTTGCCGAAACTGGATAGCGACTACTTCGACGAAGAATGAGGCTATTAAGCTTGGGAGCAGGCGCTGATCGTTCATCGGGTTAACTTCCATTCATTTAGCGGCAAAAAAAGGCCAGGAATAACCCCGACCTTTTTCTATCGTCGCAGCGGCCTCTCTAACGGCAGGCGTTCATCAGATTTTGTTGACCTTCCTGTTCTGAAGCTTGGCGCCTTGCTGCTTGTCCTCGATGCCTTGGACGCGTTCCTGGGTCGGCTGTTGCACCTTGACCTGGTGCTGCTCGATGACCTTGGCAACGGCGTTATTCACCTGGCGTTCCAACCCCTCGCGCGCGAGTGAGCTTTTTGTTGCAAGGTCGTTGAAGTCGGTAAGCCGTTTCATTTTGTCCAGGGCTGCAAGCTGCGCATCGCTGAGCATTTCTGCTTTCAACTCTGCGGCTCGCTCAGATTGCGCAGGATCGCCGGCCGAAGGGCCATCTTGGCTAATCAACGCCTTGAGTTCTCCAGCGGCTTGCGTGTGCTTGCGATAAGCCTGTGGGGTGATTGCTGGCAGCGTGTCGGGGTAAACAACCTCTCCAGGTGCGAATGTAGGGAATATGGCTTTCCCTCCTACTGCCTTGGCTGCTTCAACGGCTTTCGTTCGGCCAGCATTAGTACCGTGGGTCATGACCTGGTGCCGATCGTCGTCGCCGGCGATGACGATCGGCTTATCAGGGAATTTCGCGTGCAATGCTTTCGCCACGGCCGGCAGGTTGCCGGAGTCGAAAGCGGCCACGGTTGCATGGCCGAGACTGGATGCCAGTGTGCTTGCTGTTGCATAGCCTTCGGCGATGACGATAACCGGTGCCGCTGCAAGAGCATCAAGGCCACCCAACGGGTGAAAACATCCCTCCTTCCGACCATCCTTGGCAAAGCGCTTGGTGCCGTCTTTCTGGATGTATTGGGCTGTCCACTGCTTGCCGTTTTCGTCTATGGCCGGAATCACTGTTTCTTTGCCGGCTTTGTCGGTTAGGACGCCAGACAAGGGCTGGATTCCTTTTGCACTCATGTACGGGGTCAGCTCGACCACGGGCACTAGGTTTTCCATGCTGCGAGTTACTTTCGCTGCCACGGCTTCATGCGTTTTGAGCAATGCGACTTCCCGGGCCTGTAGCTTGGTTGCAGCCTCGGCCTGCAAGGTTGCTTTTTGCTCGTCGGTAAGGGAATAGCCTTTGCTTTTCCACTTCATCTCGACGCCGGTTTTGTTGTTTATCAAAACGCCTGCGGGATGACCGTCTAAATGAGCAACATAGAAGCCGTCCGTTGCGCCTGTTCTGCCACCAACGACAGGAACACGGTGTTTTTTTCCATCCATGATGGGATGGTTATCTTTCCCTCCTGGAATTAGGCCCACGGCCTCCATAGAGCCAATGAACTCTTCACGTACATCCAGTGCCGGCGACTGTTCGTTGCTGACATTTTCAGGCTTCCAACGGGCCAGGGCGGCTGTATCTCCATCAGGGCCGATATACCAGGACTTCGCAGCCTTATCCCAAGCGGCTCCAGCGGCTTTTGCAGCCGATCTTTCGCCGTAGGGAACCGCCAGATACTCGCGTGCGGATTTAGGCGTGGATGCCGCTTGCGGGGCCTCTGTACGCTCTTGCGCGGTTTCCGCGGCTTCCACCTTCGGGGCCGGATTCAGCCAATGAGCGAACGCCTCTTTGTCGAGGTCGGCCGGGATGTACCAGGACTTTTCCTGCCGATCCCATTTGGCGCCCAGCTCCCTAGCCTGTTCCTTCTCCTTAAATGGAACATGAAAGTAGGTTCTGTCAGTGACCGGAGCCTGGTTGCTCTGCGCGGTCTGCTCTACTACGGCCTCGCTTTCTTTAGCCACCAAAACCGGGTGGTCGATGGCATTCGCCTCAACCTGGGCATAGCTATTGATCGCCGCCAGTCGGTCGGCCTGATTTTGTGCTTCTTCCTGGGTTTCGTAATCAGCCAACCAAACGGCCTTGCCTTCCTGGTCGCGGGCATACAGGCCGTAAAACTCCGGCGCCTCATCGCCTTCAACCATATGAACGCCTTCCTTGTCAGGATCTGTAGCAATACCCGCGACCTGAGTATCACCCGACCAATCAGCCGGCAATTCGTAGCCCAACGCTTGCCCACTGGTGACGCCAAGCAGGCGCCCAAAACTTGCCTTTAATTCAGGTTCCGGCTCGCTGCGTACATTGAGCAGTGCGGTCGCAACCATCTGCTCATTAGGGTTTAGTGGCATTGGCTCAGGCGCAACATTGACTCTTTCCTGCACCTGGTCGCGCTTCGCTACATCAGCGCGGCGGTGCTGTTCATCGGCAACGATTTCTTGCGCACGCTGGATTTGTTCGGCAACGGTGTCCACGTCATTAAACATCGCCTCCATCGCTTCTTCGCGCTGCGCCCAAAAAGCATTGTCGTTGGCCAGCGGGTGCATGGCGGCCAGCACCTGGTCAAAGACTTGCAACTGATCGTCAGTCATTCGTCGTGCTACTTGGTCAAGGTCTGCGCGCTCGATGGCACGCAACGCCCAGTCCTCGGCCTGAATGTTCGGGCGCTCTGGCTGTGCCGGGATCTGCATGCTTGCCCCCTGCTCGTTCGGCTCGTCCTTGAGCTTTTGAGGTTGTTGCGTTTGGCCCTGCGTCTGGATCTGCTGCTGCTCCAGGCCGAGAGCAAAGGTCTGGATTTTTTCTGCGTCAGAGGCCGCGCGGAAAATCTCCAGCGGGTCGTTCTGCAGAGCCTTAATCCAGGACTGAACATAGGATGCGTGCTGGCCTGGGTCATGCCCAATGCCCAGCTCATCACCGAGGATCATGCTTGCGATTTCAGCGCGCAATTCTTCTTTGGCGTACCCTTCCGACCCGAACGGATGTGACAAGTCCCGATCAAGGCGCGAGCCGTGGCCCGTCCAGTGGCCCAGCTCATGAAGCGCCGTTGCGTAGTAGTTATCGGCACCGGGAAATTGGGCCTTGTCTGGCAACTGAATGTTGTCAGTAGATGGCCTGTAATACGCCCTATCGCCACCGTGCCGAATATCAGCCCCGGAGGCTTGCAGGATCGTCTCTGCACGCTCCAGGGCATTCCACGTCTGGACTGGTTTTTGATAAATAGGCAAGCCGTCGATCTGTTCTGCGTTGAAGACGTTCGCCATGAACATTTTCGGCCGCTCCAGGCGCACGCGAACCTTGACCGGATCGCCCTTACCGTCCAGCACTGGCTTGTTGTTCTCGTCGCGCTTGGTTTGTTCTTCTTCAAACTTCCAGTACTGGATGGATGTGCTTTTTTCGCCCTTGCGTACTTGAGCGCCGGCTGCTTTGGCCTGGTTGAACGTCAACCAGCGCTGATCGTCGCGGCCCTGAGAAAGCAAATGAATGGCGTTGATACCCTTGTACCGTTTGCCGGTAGTAGGGTTGAAGGGCATCATGCCGCCGCCGTCTCCAGCCTTCCAGGGCATCTGCCAAGGGGCCGTGCCTTGCTTTAGCTGCTCGATCAGCTTTTCGGCCACGACTTCGTGGAAAGGTTTTTTAGCGTCCATGGTCTGTTCCCGCTTGAACTGGGCATGATCTGATTCGGGGAAATTTTGTTGCGACCGGCTGCGGTCGCGCATCCCTTCGGCAACCATCGTGGTGACGTTGATTAGGTCGCGGATCTGCATCGGGCGCGAGCGCTCGATGCAGGTTTCGCGAAAAGATCGGGTGCCCTCGATGACATTGCCGCGCGTCTGCGGCTCGATGGCTTCACACGCAAAGGCAAACACTTCCTCGGCTTTAAGCGAGTCGTCAGCCTCTGGATAGAGCTGAGCTACTTCGGCCCAAAGTTCGGACATGCCAGGTTCATTGCGGGACTCGATAATCCCGTCTAGGACTGCTCGCTTTTCGGCGGGGTTGAAGGTGTTGATCCCAAAGTGTCCAAGGACTTCGTGCCTAAGAGTTTCTTTAAACTCGTCTTCGTTACGAAAATTGGAAGTGGCGAAGTCTGCTTGTCGGCTTCCGGGACGAAATGAACCGAGGATTCCTCCAACGGCTTCTCTTGTGGCTTGCGGTCCATAAAGTTCCTCCTGGGTCGCTCTGAGCTTGTAGCTAATTGTGGACGCTACCGGGTAGGTAGCGCAGAACTCAATTACTAACGCCTTGGCATCATCGACGGATAACGTCATTGAATGTCGCCTCCGTTATTGGTCGTCGCTGCTGTCAGCGGCGTCCTCGACGCTCAAGGCGTCTTCCGTGAAACTGCCGGCCTGGTCGGCTTCGTCGGGGTCAAACTCGACCTCAAAACCAGGCACCATTGCGTCGGTCAGCTTTTCGTTAAGTGCTTCATTTTGGTCACTCATGGTCATGCTCCTTTCGCAACGGCGGGCTTGGCGATATTTGCCTTGGCCAGATTCGGTTTGCCTTTGAAATCGGGATAGCTAGCGGTGCAAGTCGGGTACCCGCTGCACGCCCAAAAATGAGTGTTGGGCTTCTTGCCATCGCGGCGAATCAGGCCCTTCTGGCATTGGCTGCATTTGTAAATGGTGGAAACTTTCGGCGCCTGCTTGGCTCCGGCGATCTTTACTGCGCCCTGGTTGGCTTTAGCTACCTGGTCGCGGATAAGCGTTTCTTGCTTATCCATGAATGCCTGCATATCACCGCCGCCCTGCTCGATGGCGAGCAACATGCGCTCATACATCGCGGTCAGCACTGGGCTTTTCACAACTTCTGGCAAAGCGTCGATCATGCTGCGGCCCAGCTCGGTACTGACCAGGGCCTTGCCCTTGTCGGCCAGGAAGTTGCGGCGTTTCAATTCTTCGATGATTGAAGCGCGAGTAGCTGAGGTGCCAATGCCATCACCGTCGCGGAGCATTTTTTTATGCTCTTTGTCGTCCACGTACTTGTGGATGTTCTCCATCGCCTGGGTCAAAGAGCCTTCGGTGAATCGGGCCGGTGGCTTGGTCTTGGAGTCGCGGCGCATAGCTTTGAGGCAAGCGGTCTGATCGCCAGTTTTCATACTCGGCAGGCTTTGCGACCCGGCGTCTTCGCCATCGCCTTCGCCTTCCTCGGAGTCGTTGGAAGCGTCAACGCCGAAAGCGTCTTTCCAGCCGTTTTTTGTTACCACGTTACCGTGAGCAAAAAACTGTTCGCCGGAAACGTCCAGCTCGACAGCGGTATTCAGATACTCATGGACGGGGTAAAACTGAGCCAAGTAGTAACGAACGATGAGGTTATGAATGGCTCGTTCTTCACTGCTGAGCTTAGACGCATCACCTGCCTGAACGGTTGGAATGATGCCGTGGTGCGCAGTGATTTTTGCGTCGTTCCAGGTCTTGGATTTGATTTTTGGGTTGGCCCCGTCAATCAGATTTTCCAGCTCTGGCACTACCCCTTTGAGCGCTTCCAGGATGGCCGGCGCATCAGCAAATTGCGACTCGGGCAAATAGGCGCAATCAGTACGCGGGTAGGACGTGAGCTTGTGAGTTTCATACAACGACTGGCAGGTGGCCAAAACTGTAGCGGCGCTGTAGCCAAAGTGTTTGGACGCCAGAACGGTAACGTCTGTAAGCGACAGTGATTTTGGCTGTGCTTTCGTCTTCGGCTCTTGCTTGTAGCTTGTGATTTTGCCGGTCTGGCCGGACAACGATTTGACCAGGGCATCTGCTACAGCGGTATTGGTCAAGCGACCTTCTTCGTCCAAACCTTCCTGATCTTCGCGCGGCCTCCAGTCGGCCAGAAACTGACCGCCTTCGTGCTTGAAGGCTGCACGGATTCCGTGAAACGGAATCGCCTTGAAGCCTTCAATCAGACGGTCACGCATAACAACCAAATTCAAGGTCGGTGTTTGTACTCGACCGACTGTCAGCAGTGCCCGCGAGCCGCCTCGGATCGCGCGCAGCGTGAATGCACGACTAAGGTTCATCCCAATCAGCCAGTCAGCGCGTCCGCGCGCTTCCGCTGCATCTGCGAAGCCCGCATATGCCTTGTTGTCTTTGAGGGAGTCCAGGCCCCGGCGCACGGACACTGAATCAAGCGCACTGCACCAATAACGCATCACTGGTTTGTTGTTGCCGAACAGCAGTCTTACCGGCTGATCGACAAGCAGTTGCCCTTCCCTGTCCGGGTCGCCGGCATGAACAATTTGATCGGCTTTCGCGTAGAGCTTGGCAACAATGTCCAATTGCTCCTGGGCGTCGTCGCGCGGGTTGTATTGCCATTCTTCCGGGATAATTGGCAGGTCTTCGATACGCCAGATTTTTTTCCCATTCTCCGCGCGCGGTGCGTCTGCGGCAGTGTAAGTATCTGGGTCGGCCTGCTCCAGCATGTGCCCGAAAAACCAGGTCACTATGTCAGAACCGCACTCGATGTAGCCCCTGCCCTTCCCGGTCTGGCCCAACTCGGCGGCGATTGCTTTTGCTACGGATGGTTTTTCTGCAATGAATAGACGCATAGGGTCATTCTCCTTTCCAGGTCAGTACAGGCCGAATCACCGACGTGACCTGGCTGCGAGTAATCGGGCCGAAATAACGGCCATCGAAGGATGTAGGGCTGCTATCTGACATAAGCAAAAGCTCTGAGGCGCCCAGCGTGTAACGCTCCGAGGAAAGCTGTGGCAGTGGACGGCCTACACCGTCTTCGGCTACAGGTTTGCTGTAGGGAAGGACTTCACCGTTGACCGTCACGCCCTGCGGTGTCACCGCGATGGTGTCGCCTTTAGCAGCTAAAATTTTCTTCATCAGGTGGCCGAAGTTTCCAGGGCAAAAACCGGCGTCGATATATCCCCGCTCTTTGGCGTCCACAAAGACTTTCCGCTCTGGCGGGCAGAACATCACATAAGCGCCTTTAGTGATTGGCGCGTCAGTAATCCAGTACAAGCCAAGCTCTAGGCTCTTACTCGTATTGAATCGACCACCTGCTGCGTAAATGCCGCCTGCGACTACCCCCACGCCAATACTTGCAGCGAGGGTGATACCTGCGACGATCCGAAGGCCCTTGCGCATAGTCATATGGCAATGGCCTCCTTAGCCGTTGGTTCGTTTTGCAGGCGCAGCCTGTCGGTGTCCTTTGGTTCCTCGACGGCCGCGCGTGCGGTAAATGTCGGGTCTTGGAAGTACAAAGGCTGTTCGCCATAAATGGCCGGGAAGCCTGCGACGTAAACGACCATATCCCCCGCCTGGGTAATCTGGCCTTCCGAGTCTTTTTTAGGGCCAGGCATGCGCAAGCATTCATCATCGGTCAGCAAGGGCCGCTGGACTTCTTGCATCGTCCTGGATACTTGCCCCATGAACACACCAGCGCGCTTGCCGCTGGTAGTGATTTGCTCCTTCACGACCGTAGTAACGCCGGTCAGCTTGGAAAGGTGCTGTGCGGTTTCGATCCGGTTGGGTGGATAGGCATTCTGTACGTGGCAGTTTGAGGTAATCGTTTCGTCAGGGCCGTAGCCTGTTTCGCGGCTCTTGAGCTGGTTAATATCCTGGCAAATCAGATAGAACTTGATCCCGTAACCAGCAACGAAAGCCAGCGACTCTTGCAGGATTTCCAGCTTCCCGAGGCTTGGGAATTCGTCAATCATGCCAAGCAGGCGATGTTTGTAATTCTTCTTGGAACGAACGTAGGAAAGGGCCTGCTGTTTGAATCCCAGTCGATCTAGGAAGCGAGGCCAGGCCGGCATTTCTGCCTTGACGCGCTCAAATTCCATTTTGTCTGCAAGCAAGCGAACAATCATGTTGACCAAGACGCGCACCAGTGGCCGCAACCGAGCCTTGTCGTTTGGCTGGGTAACAATGTACAGGCTTACCGGGCTGTCATGGTTCATCAAGTCTTTGATGCGCCACTGCGACTTGCTGACGTTACGCGCTACAACTGGATCACGATAAAGGGCCAGATACGATTTCGCGGTAGACAGAACCGAGCCGGCTTCTTCTTCCGGCCTATCCATCATGTCGCGTCCAGCCGATCCAATGACCGGATGATTCTCGCCATTGACGTGACTGTACTGCGTCATTTCCATCCATAGTTCGCCAACGTCCCTGTTGGGATCGGCAAGCATGGTATCGACGTAGGGAAGCGTAGCCGGGGTGCCTTCGTGCTTTGCCTTGTACAGAACGTGCAGAATCATGCCGACCAGGAGGGCTTGCGATGTTTTCTGCCAGTGAGATTCAAGGCCCTTGCCGTCTGGATCGACAATGAGGGTTGCCAAGTTTTGAACGTCGCCAACCTCGTACTCGGTTTCAAGGCGAATTTCATCAAGCGGGTTCCAGTATGCGCAACCAGTCAGGCTCGCCGGCTCAAAGCGAATAACCTTGTTGCCGGCATGTTCCTTTCGCCAGCCGGCCGTCATGGCCCATAGTTCGCCTTTAAGGTCAGTGACAACGCAACTGTGGGGCCATGAAAGGAGTGTCGGAACAACCAGGCCGACACCTTTACCCGAACGAGTCGGGGCATAGCATAGGACGTGTTCAGGGCCATTGTGACGCAGATACTGGAGCTTGCCGGACTTGTCACGCCAGGCTCCAACATAGACGCCACCATCGCGGCCATCGTTGCCCAATAAACTAGCGTCCTCAATGTCCTTTTTGTCAGCCCAGCGAGCCGAACCGTGTAGGTGTTCGTTAGCTTTGGATGAGTTTGAGGCGATTACCTTTGCGGCTGCGGTGACGATCAACCCCCCGGCCGCGACCAGCGTGCCGACACTGCCGGCTGCGGTCAGCGCATCGGGATAAATGCCGTTCCACTTGTGCCACCAATCAAAAATCGCCCAAGGCACATACAGGTGGTTGTAGTTCGCACCAAGAATCGCTTGGTACTCAAATTTCCATGCAAAAAATTGGGTAGCGGCCGCCGATCCGGCGACAAAACTTGCAAGGCCAAGGGCGGGTACAACCTTACTTTTCCCTGGCTTCTTGCCTCTGGTTTGCGGCCCAACCGCATTATTGGCTTTACTCATCTGCTCCTTCCTTTCTTCGTAACTGCGCCCTTGTCATTCAAGGTGACTGCATCACCCAACGAAAAACGCTTGATACGGCGGGCGGTGGCCGCATCGACTGGCAACACAATGATTTCTTCGTCGCGCTTCAAAAGAGCCAGGGTTTCCCCTTCTATTTGCCGGGTTCCGGCAAACAAAGCGGCGCCTTTATCGTCCTGAGTATAACGCCTGTGATTCGGTATATCGAATACTTTAGCCCGTTTTGAGGTGCGTTCCGCAATGTATTTATCCGCTGCTGACTTCGGCTGAGCCGGCATGGTTATCTCAGGCGCAGGCTTTGGCATCGGTGGCCGTGGCATTCCTGGAACGCTGATAGGGCCATCTACGGGCAGCTCGCGAATCTTGGACATAGGCTGCAACCGTCCTCGCAACATGGCCGGTGGCTTGCCACCGACCGGGATAACGCCAGGCTTGTTGGTTGCACCAGGGCCACGCGGGTTTTTCCCTACCCTTCTTCCTGCCCCAGAAACACCCCGTCGCATGCCTCCAGCATGTTCGGCTCCTTCGTGCTGCACGTTATGAGGAACATCACGCGGCAATAGCACTTCACTTCTTTCGGGGAGGCGAACCACACCGAGTTGGGACAGCTCTCGCAGACCGTTCCCGGACAAGGCCGGCGGCTTGGGTCCAACCCCTCCAAGACCGGACTTATTTGTTTGTCCTGGTCCTCGTCGAACTCCGGTTCTGGCGGTTCTTCCGCCACGCTTTGTTCTAGATCCGCCATCACTGCTGCTAGCTGATCTTCTTCGCTCATCGGCACTTCGGTTTGGTCTACTTGATCGGTCATTGCCGCTCTCCTTACTTGTTAAACGCACCAGCTCTTGGCGCCGCGCTTCCAGCGCAGCGTCATTGAAGGTGATGTTGAGGTTTGAAGTCGCCGCGACACGGGCAATCTTCTCTTTGAATTCATCACTGCCGTTGACGGCGATGTTCTGGCCGTAACGGTGAACAGCCATGCGCAATACGGCCTCCAACCCAGCGCGATTAGAGCCGCGCGCCACCTGGAGCGCTTCGCCATCGTCTCGAATGGCAGAGCCAGCAAAGCGGTGAATTACCGTGCCGTCTTTGGTAACGCTGTCCACCTTTAAAGGCATAGGACTTGAGCGCCTTACAGGGCCACTACCGGCAACGGTGTCGCCGGCGCGGGGCTTGGCAGGTTTGCGCGCGCGAAGTGCCTTCAGCGCCTGCTGATCCCCTTCCGTGGCCTTTGCCTGGAGCCAATCAGCCCATGCTCTTTTTGAAAACTCGCCGTGGATAGATTGCCGCTCGGCCAGGTACTGGGTATTGGCTTTCTGGATCTCGGCATGAAGGGCTTTGCTGACCAGGGCGTATAAGAGCTTTTTGTTGACGCCGGGGCCGCTGAGCATTTTTATCGCTGCGCGCTTGAGTCGGCCGGTGCCCTTGGCGGCCTCCACAGCCTTGTCCTTGCGATTCTTTGCGGCACCCCACGCCGTGGCGCGAGCATGAACCTTGATACACTGCTCGGCCTTATAGCGGGCATACAGCTCGGTTGTCGCCGTACTGCCAGCACTATGAATCGGCCGCCCTTCGTAACGCTTGCCAGGCTCGCCCTCGATTGCCCCCAGTTGCGACAGAGTGCTAAGCCGACCTTTACGCATGGGAGGTGGCTTACCACCTACCGCCACAACAGGGGGAGCTTTACGGTTATGCAAACCCGGGCCGCGCTTTGCGGACGCCTTCTTTTTGGTGTTCCCTTCAAATGCCCCTAGACGCTTTTCAAGGCTCGGCTTTGACAGATTTCGGGAAACGGAACTGGCCTTTACCCCTACTCCGCGGCCATCCGTGATTACCAGACCGTTGCCGCGCTCTTGCAACTCCAGACCGTTCTTGCGCATAACTTCATGCAAGTCATTCCAGGTATGGGCCTGAGTCAGTTGGTCTGCGCATTCACGCTTGATCCAGCCCAACAAACTTTCGATACCGGCGTGCTGCTCCATATCGTCAGCGCCGTTTTCACTGCCGCGCTTTCGGCCTTTCTGGTTGGTTAGCTGCATTCCGTGTTCACGCTCAAGAACAGCGCACATATCGCTACGAACTTTGTAGTCCCGATATGGCTCATGGGTTGTGTGCCGCTCGGGGTGGATTTTATTGATCGCGATATGGATATGGAGATTGTCAGTGTCGTGATGCACGGCACTGACCCGCTGATGTTCTCCGAAGCCAATAGCCGCACACATGCGGTCTTCAATATCGCGAAGAACTTCGGCCGATGGCTGTTCGCCAGGAGCGAAGGAAATCAGCAGGTGATAGGTCTTGTCGCCTTCGGCGCGTTGGTTGCATTGCTGAACAGCCAGCGCCTCAGCTACAGCCCATTCCAGCGTTTCGTTCTGAAAGTTAGTGAGGCGAATCTCACCAACACGCTCTTGCTTCTCCTGGGAATTGGAGATGTATTTCACCAAATTCCCGAAGCTGCTAAGGCGCGCTTCCTTCATTGGCATTTTCCGGGAAATCACGAAAACACTCGCGCGATTTTAGCGGCTAAAAAATTCATATCCGGCGCACCGTCTCAAGCATGGCTGCTTGGGTGTCTTCCAGACGTTTCAATAACGCGCGAACCGTGCCCTGCGTCCAGGCGTTACCGACAACGGCCAATTTCTTGTCGTCAGTCAGCCACAACTTGAGCAAGCCACCGAGTCGGCCAAGGTCGGCATTCACTTTTGCCAGCTCGGCTACAAGCTGGCTATCAAGCGTGCTTTTGATTTCGTAGCCCGCTCCGACGCGCAGCAGGTAGGTCGAAACCGTCAGTCCGACCGCTTGCGCATTCGCTGTTATTTGATCCCTCTCGCTCGGCAGGCAATACACCTTCAAAGGTGGGCTGCCTTTCCGCGTCACGGCCTTTTGATCTGATGGTTGTTGCTTTGGCATTTGCTTCTCGCTTCTCGCTTCTGTCGGCGGTAGCCGGCGCCTCGCAGAGCAAGACACCCCGTTGAGCACGAAGTGCGAATAAGGGGAAGTGAAGGAGGAGCCGCCCGTTTACGGGTGGGCCTACTTCACCTGTCTTGCCCGGCTTATCGCCGTTGATACTCCAAAACAATACCATGCACGGCGCCGTTCTCGTACCGTTTTTTTCGGTATAAACGATGTTTTCCGCTCGCAATCGAGCGCAAAGCACGGTAAAACAACGGTGTGTGACAGAAAGGAACGGCAGAATTATGGAAAAACAACGGTAAAAGAACGCTAGAGGAACGCGAAAAGACTATGGCTAAGAATCTGTCAGAGCGGATCGCTGACCGGATGCGCAATAAGAAAGCCACGGTAGGAGCGCAGAACCGGGGGGCTTTTCTCGCGCTGAAAGGCGAGATTATTCAGGCCCTTGATGACCGATGGCCGATCAAGACGATATGGGAAACGCTACATGAGGAAGGAAAGGTGACGTTCAGTTACCAGGCTTTCCGTAACTATGTGAACAGCTTGATCCTGGAATCCAAGCAAGGCGCGGCACCGAAAGCTCTAGCCGAGGAAGCACGCCCTGGAAGCCAGGCCAGCAACGAGAAAGAGACTGTGCCGGCCACTCCGCGCACTCCTGCAGCGAAAGCAAATCCAGTCAAACCACCGGCACCGACTGGCTTTAACTTCGATGCAAAACCTAACAAAGAGGACTATCTGTAATGGCAAAAATCCACATGATGCTCCAGGGCAAAGGCGGTGTAGGCAAGTCGTTTGGCTGCTCGGCCTTGGCGCAGTTTTACTCGTTCAGTAACCGCGAAGTGACGTGCATTGACACCGACCCTGTGAATGCGACGTTTTCCGGTTATGAGGCGCTTAACGTGCAGCGCCTTGAAATCATGAACGATCAGAAGCAAATTAACCCTCGGAACTTCGATAATCTGATCGAGACAATCGCCACGACTGACCGTGACATCATTATTGATAACGGCTCGTCTTCCTTCGTACCACTGACCCACTACCTCATCAGTAACCAGGTGCCAGCGCTGATAAAGGATATGGGGCACGACCTCATCATTCACACGGTCGTTACTGGCGGGCAGGCTCTATTTGATACGGTTTCCGGCCTTGGCCAACTTGCGAGCCAGTTCCCTCAAGAAGCTGAGTTTGTTGTTTGGCTCAATCCGTTTTGGGGGGCAATTGAGCATGAAGGTAAGCCCTTTGAGCAAATGAAGGCTTATAAGGACAACAAGGCGCGCATCACCTCTATTGTCCACGTCCCAAACCTTGACCCTGACACGTTCGGTCAAGACCTCAGCAGAACGCTCCAGGATCGCGTCACCTTTGACCAGGCACTGGCAAACCCTGAACTCACGGTTATGAACCGCCAACGCCTGAAATTGATCCGCACCCAGCTGTTCGGCCAACTGGAGACTGCGGGGGTACTCTGATGGCCGACGACCTGGAAAGCCTCCGGCAAGAAATCTTTCGCGTCCACGGCATTTCTGTAGGCAAGGATGATCCGATCATGATCCTGTTCACTCTGAACAACCGGCTTTTGGCCGAGGGTGCAAAGGCTCAAGAGGAACAGCTCGAACAGTTCAAAAGCGAGCTGGAAGGGATTGCCTACCAGTGGGGTAATGACGCAAAGGAAAAGGCTGAGCGCATCCTGAACGCCTCCCTGACGGCCAGCAAGGAAGCTATGGCAAGTCTCATGAAGGCAAGCGCGAGCGAGGCTGCAAAGGCCATGCAAGCCGAATTCGACAAGGCATTGCGCAGGGCAGAGGCTCCAGCGCAAAGTGCACGAAACCTGGTTGTTCTCAACGTCGCAGCGTCCGTGATAACTCTGGCCGCTGCGCTCCTGGTTGTCTGGTCTTCTCTGCACTAGCTGGCCAGTGGCCAGATACAAAAACGCCGGCCCTTGGGCCGGCGTTTTTTTTGACTTCCCGTCAACTGACCGAGCGATTCAAATTGAGTGATTGAGTCTGGCCCCGCCCTACCGTTGCAGACTGCTCACGCTCGACCTTTATCCGCTTTTCTTGATCCTTCTTGCGCATGAGGGCTTCATGGGCGCGCTGCGCTGCGCGCATTTCATCCCAACCCTCAGCCAACTCCGGTTCAGCATGGCGCAGCTTTCTGGCCGCCAGTTCCTCTACGCGGGGGCCGTGAAGCCCCATGCCGTCTTTGATGTCTCTCACGCCTTCAAGGCGCCCATGAAGGCGCTGTAAAAGCGCTTGCTGCTGCTGGATCTGACACTGCCAGTTCGCCCTGGTGCTGGGCATCGACAGGATGCCTGGCTGCTTGGCCTCGATCTGATGGAGCTTTGCTTCCTGCTGCTCAATGACTCCTTCCAAACGAACCTCGACGCGCTCCACCTGGTCGTGCTTGGCCTCCACCTGGGCCTCCAGGGCGGCCGCGTATTGAGACTCCAAAGGTGATGCCTCTAACAGCGCCTGTTGCTCGCCATGGGCGTCTTCTGCTTGCTGTTGCAGGGCGTTAGCCTCTGAAACTACTGTTCCTACCGATCTGGCTGGAACGTCCGACAGGGGCTTTACGGGCTTATGCGACTTGTCGTTAACAGCATTCATAAGGACACTCCATTTTAGCGGCTAAAATTAGCGCTTCACCCCCCTGCTCTGCGTTTGCGTCGGGGTATCCACCTGAGCGCGACCGGATTCCGCGCTGTAGGTGATGATTTTTGCGCTACCAATTTCAGGTACTTTATCGAAATCTGAGCGCTTATGCTGCACAAAATCGCGTCCGCTCTGTTGGTAAATACTTTCCTTGTTAGCGTGTAGGATCACGCCACTGTGCGCAGCCGTTTTGTCGGCCTGCTGGGACAAGTAAATGTTGTAAATGGCCGGCTTCAACGCTCCGGCTTTCTCCACATTCACTGTTTCCCACTTACCAGGCGCTTTCTCATCCTGAACGAGCTTCTGTCCATTCATCACAAGTAGGCGCTGCTTCATTAATTGCTCCGTTAACCGCTGCTTAGCGATAACTAAAAAAGTGTGTCGGGGCCAGCGGCCCCGAATCCTCCGATTTTTATATCGTTGGAATCATTCTAGCCACTCTTTATTCGATAAATATGATTTATTTACAGGGCATTAATGCCGCAAGTCATTATTGTGCATAGGTTTTTTTGACTTTTGACGGCGGAAATTTGGCAGGTGGATTTTTCGATCCCTATTCCCCCCTGGAATCTCAGCAGCTTTCTGAGGCCTGCGAGTCCTCATAAGGTGTGTTTATTGGGCTCGGCGCTGTGCACCACGTCTATTTTTAGACGTGTCACAATAGTGGCCTAGCCATCGGACACAGCTGAGCATCACGTTTGAGCACGGACACTCTCCTACCCAAGATTTCTGAAGTAAAAGGCCAACCCACGTGGGTTGATAGCAATCTTCCCGACCTGCGTACCTTGGAACGTGAGCTGCGTACACACGCCCTTGAGGAAGTCACTGCGGCGACCACCCATGAAGACGCCATCGAGGTGACAGCTCAGCACCTGGGATTCATTGACCCTGCGATCTTGTCCATAACCGTCGAGACGCCTATGGGTGATGTGACGATCCTGCGCAGCAGCATCTATCACATCGTCGAAAAACGACTGGATGCCCGTGAGCGCTACGTGAGATTGGCTTTAGATACGCTCACAGGGCCGCTGGAAGTCTGGAAAGTGGCCTTCACGGACGGCACTGACCGTCTGGCTTTCATCGGTGCGTATGAGTCGAAGCGGCAGATGCTAGTAAGCGTTGTGTTCTTCGAGGGCCAGATGCTCTGGAACTTTATGCACACGGACGCCAAATCGCTCAACAAGCATCGTCATGGCGAGCTGCTGTACAAGCGCTACATGCTTTTTTGAGAGCAAAGAAAAAGGGCTACTGGTGACAGTAGCCCTCGAATTTGAAGCTTGATATTCATATACACACCCTCAAGCAGGGGTGTGGAGGTCTCACCCTACGCCGATGTTCAGCCATCGCCGGGGTTCCTACGCCAGTCATTGCCGCTGAAGGCCACTGGTTTCGCGCTCACTTGCAATCATATACAAGGTGACACTTGTGTCAACCAAATTTGATGAATGCCCGTTATTTTACGGGGGGTTCCGTGACCTTGAATGCCCCCCAATGATGTCTTTTCAGCTCTACGAAAAGTGCAGCGCGCGCCAGGCGCGCGCCTTAAATGTTTAGCCTTCGACCAGGGCAACCATTTTTGCAGTAGTAAGATCAGCCTCAAATTCCTCGCCGCTGATCTCGTTCTTGAACCAGGCCAGGCCGGTTTCAGTTGGTCGCTTGGTCTGGATCAGTCGGCAAAGGTCGCCGTTGATTTCGACCTGGACAATAGCCTTCTTGATCTTGGTAGGGTCTGCTTCTTTCGGCGGCTTCTTCCCGCCATCGCCGGCCCCTTCCTCTCCGCCTTCATCGCCTTCATCGCCTTCATCGCCTTCATTCTCGGCGTCTGTCTTGCCGTTGAATGCGTCGATGGTATGAGGGTCGCGCTCGGTCCCCTCATCCAGAAACTCCCGCAACAGCTTGACGGAACCGCGTGTGATTTCCTGGTTCTCGTCTGCCAGCCAGTCGGCTACCTCTTGAGGCTTGTCCTTGTGGGCAGTTAGCAGCTCGTTCACCAGGGTAATGTCAGCGATACGGCCGCTATCGAATGCCTGAGCGATTACAGGGGGCAAATTGAGTAAGGCTGCGTGTTGCGTGATGTATGCCGGCGACTTGCCCCAGCGTTTGGCAATCTCGCCTTTTTTCATGCCTGACGCCAAACGCTGCTCAATGAGCTTGGCTATTTCTCGCGCCGTGTGACCCTCGCGCTGGATGTTCGCCACCACCTGGTCATCAGGCACAAAGTCGTTGTCCACGATTGCACGGATGGTCGTCTTATGTGCCCATTTGGAGCCGCGATAGCGCCGCGCTCCATCGTTGATGATGTAGTGCCCTGGCTTGTCCGGGTTCTCCCGCACCGAAATGGGTTGCTTCACACCGCGAGCTTTAATGGTCGCACCGATTTCGGCAATCATTTCAGGACGAAAGCCTGGGTTGTCTTCCAGCCGCGGCTGATGGGGATCTTCGTCAATCAGAGCAAGGTCCAGCTCCTTCAGAGCGCTTTCCTCGGAGGCCGCCTGAGTCTTCAGGAGGCCCGAAAGTTTCATACCACCCAACCCCATTCCACCAGGCTTCTTCGGCGTCACAGCGGCTTCCTGGGGCTTCTTCTCGGTATTGGCGCTCATTGGATAACCTCCATCTTTTCAAACACGTACTGAGTCATTGCACAAATCTCTTTTGTCGCATCACGCGCAGCGGTTTTCTTGATTTCCCACACAGGAATTTGATTACCCAATGCCTCAGCGATGCTGTCACGTTGGCGGATGTCAAAAGGCATTACCAAGTCGGCATAGGCCTCGCGCAAGATCGCCATGTTTTCAACGTGACGCGGAATCTTGACGTTGTAGCGGTTCGGCAGCATTCCGAGGAATTGCAGGGCCGGGTTTGCTTCGCGCAGGTTCTGAATGACGGCCACCATTTTTTCCATGCCCTGCAGGCTGTATGGCTCCAGCTCCACCGGAGACATAACAAAATCAGCGCTCAACAGTGCCGATGCCATTACGTTGCTGAGGAATGGCGGCGTGTCGATCAGGCAAACATCGAAATACTGCGAAAGCGCCTCAACATGGGTGCGCAACAGCGTTGCAGCATCTTCCAGGTCAAGCTTTTCAATGTTGGCCAAGCGATCATCATTGTGAATCAGGGTGATACCCGAATTATCGCGGTCGGCAAAAAATGACAACACAAGGTCTGGCGAATCATCAAACATCTGGCTAGCGAACAGGCCGCACGCATGGGCCTCTAGGGTGTAGCTCGCGTTGCCCTGTGGATCGAGGTCGATCACAGCCACCCGCAAGCCACGGCGCGCACCATCGAACGCTAGGTGGCAGGTCGTCATGGTCTTCCCTTGCCCCCCCTTCTGAATCGCATTTGCCAGTGTCTTCATTTTCATTTTTAGGATTCCGTTTTTTTGTGTGCCTGTTCCCACTTCTTCACAATGAACGCCTGGTGCGCTGGCAGAATCGCCGTTACCCGCTCGTACCCGCTCGGGACTGCACTCTGCTCCTGGAACGCTGACCACACTCGCCGTACTGCCTGCGAGATTGCCCCCGCCGTCAACTTCAACTCCTGCGCGTAGTGCGCTTGAGGTTTGCCCAATACCAAAACCCCGTGCGCTATCTCCAGCGTCTGAGGCGATACATTCAGATCTTTGGTTGTTTCCGCAAACTGGGCCTCGGTCATGGTTTTTTTGGTCATGGATCATACCCATAATTAGCTCCGCACCTGGCAAGTTGATCAAAGCGGTGTCCGCCGCTGCATGCCGATAAGTTTAGCTAAACTATAGTGTGCGGTCAATGATTTTAGCCGCTAAAATCCATTTATTTAGCTAAATAAAAGGCCCCGTAGGGCCTTCATTCAAATCACGTATTGAGCTATTTAACGCCTTTTGGCTTGAACACCGACACAAAGAAGGTGAGCGCAACCAGGGCTGCGAAGTGCAGGGCAAATGTCCATCCTGCGTGGCTGCCTGGAGTGTCCCAGTGCCAAAGCATCAACACTCCTTGAAATACTACGTCGAGAGCCAGTATCCAGCGTAGAACCGGCCAAACGAGCGCGACAACAACCCACAAAACCTTAACGGCCCCCGAGAAAGCCTTTTTAGTCGCACCAGGCCCGCTAGGCGCTTTTAGGGGTGCCGACTCAGGAACAGCATTAAGGGCCTCTTGGGCGCCTTCGCTACCTGGAAACTTGTATACGTTGTTAGCCATAACTTGACCCCTCCCATGCGATTGCATGAACATGCTACCTGCAAGCACCTGGCTTGGGCTTGATGTGTCCGCATCGGGTCAAGTGCCCCGGAGCAATCCGGGGCGCTTCAATCACCGTGGCGGATAAGCCAGGCTTTTTGCCTTCTCTACAGCTTCCGCTGAAAACTTCCCTTTGGCGTCACCTTCCAAGCTGCAAGCCGACAGGTTAGCTCGCTCTCTTAGCTGTTCCGCTTGGCGGGTCAGCAGTTGAGCCTTGCGCGTTGCTTCTGCCGCCTGGCGAGTCAACTCCAGAATGGTGTCTCGGCGCTGTTGCAGGTCTGTGGTTACAACCCCTGGCAGTAAATCAATCAAAGGCATAATACGCTGCTGATTCATCGGGTTCCGACTCCGGTCATTGACCTGGGCAAATTGCCTGGCCTTGAATTGCATTATAGGTCTTAAAGACCTATTTTCCCATATTTATTTAGCTAAATATCGGATTTTAGCCGCTAAAATTCTTATTTCTGGTGTCCAATCCATATGCGCTCTATGCCCGCCATATCGGCCAAAATGGCCCACGCGGCATAGGGAATAGGTGCATCGCCGCCAGTCCAGCGGCGGATTTGTCTGCCACCATGAATGCCTAACAGTTTTGCAGCGTCGGCCCCACTAAGACCTCTTGGCGGATCAATTCGCAAAAGTATTTCCCGAACTTCTTCCGGGGTAGGCTGCTCCCAACCAGCCGCTGGCCGGAAACACTCCGGCCTAATGTCAAACCTGACAGTATCTGTCATTCGCTGTCTCTCTTTTCTGTTCTGGTGTCCATCCGGGCTTTTGCCCTGGCCTGGTTGAGTCTTGTCTTTGCCGATTCAGCCCATTTCCGAACCTGGAACGCCTGGTGTGCAGGCAACACGGCATCGACCAACACAAAACCTGGGGGAATGCTCACGTCTAATTTAGACAGTTCCCTATCCAGTATCTCAAGAATGCTTAGGTCATAGGAAATATGAGCCTCATGCAATTCCATCGTGTGCCTACAGGCATTAAGTGGACTGCCGGAATAGCAAACCATCAGGTCATAATCCCCCACTTCATCCAGCCCCCGGCGCTAGAGGTCGTCGTACTTCGCGATGGATCGAACAAGCGTTGCGCGGTATGTCTGTACTCGTTTTTCTAACTTCAACTTTCGCTTAATTGGCTCGCTCGTCAGACTGTCTAAATCAGCGCTAGAGTAGGGCACTGTACCCGCTGGTCGCGGCCCTACATCCTTTCCCCACGAGTACTGCGCCAGTAACTGCGCTATCGCCTCCTTGTCGGCTTCGTTGCGTACCTGGCTGGCCTTTTCGTTGAATGTCATTGGTCTGTCCCAGTAGAAAAAGCCCGGTGGTTAACCGGGCCTTTTGATCAGTCAATGGCGGTCAAAATGGCCTGCGCTTCCCCGTGCTCCAGCGCGAATTCTCGCAACTTGTGGTAAAGGTCAATGAACAGATCTGACTCGTTTTCAGGGATGCGTGCCGCCAAAAGACGGCCCAATACGAAAAGCATCAGCGTGACCCCCGCAGCCTCTGCACTCATGCGCTCGGAGCAATAATTATCTGCGATCACCACATGCTGCTCTTTGTCAGTGTCCAGCGCTGCAAAAAAGCCGCCGTTACTGAGGGTGTAAAAATTCCAGTACCCGCCCTGGTAGTTCTGCACGAAACGATCGGCATGGACGTACAGCAGGTTTTCACCGGCCATGAAGTATTTGCCGAAGTAGGTAGGGAAGAAGTCGAGGCGGTCAGCATCTGCAACGATGGTGGAGGTAACGGGGGTGCTTTCTTGATCTTGAATAGTCATCGGTTTGTTCCGGTATTGACCTGAGCTACATGCCCGGCCTTCAGGAACAAGTATAGGTCTTAAAGCCCTATACCGTCAAACTGTTTTAGTGGATTCTGTCGTTCTGCGAGTAGTTTTCGCAGGGACTTACTACCCTCAAAATAGGCCGCTGCGAAGGCTTAGCATCCTTCGCCTGGAGCTGCGCCAGACGCTCTACAGACGCCGCCAGCCGATCTTTAAGGGCCTGGACTGCGCTAGTCCACTGATCCAAATCGTAAGCGGTGGCACGCTTGCAGGAGAGCAAGGCACTCTCATCCAATACGCGATTGGCGACTTCTTGCCAGCCCTGAACCTCACGCACTCCAACGCAAGCATGGTAGTGACTGTTTGCCAGGCGAAAAAGGCGATCAGTTTCAGTGCGCAGAACAGCAACTTTGACAGTATTCATCGGATGAACTCCGGTAAATGACCTGGGCAAACTGCCCGGCCTCTATGTATTATTATAGGTCTTTAAGCCCTATTTAGCAAGTAACTTTCGTGACTAATTACTAACACTTGGGGGGCTTTCCGGCACTTCCCTTTGGTGTCCAACCTGCCTTGCACTCTCGAATGAGAACGAAAATACTGTCCATTTTTTGAATGGCTAAGGGTCATATGGGGGAGGCCGCAGAATTCGGAAAAAATCTTAAGTGCGTTCCCTGTTCCGGTGCTCCCTATTCGCGGTTTTGGAGCAATGGACGCGGTAAAAATTGCTCATTCATAGCTGACGAGGTGCAGAGAACTGTCAGAATTTCAAGACAAGATGCCTATTTTTTATAGTGTAAATGGCGTCGATAAAATTTACAGGCTTCCATAAACTCTACCTCCAAGTACTCAGGCAAGGCAGAAAAATAGGTTATGGAAAATATTTTTATTACCATTGAAGGAATAGATGGTGCCGGAAAGTCAACAATTGTCAGCATGCTCGCAGAAAAAATGCTCGCAGCCTATATAAAGACGCCGGCAGAGCGTTTTTCCGATATGCGACAGCGAATTGAAAGTCATGGATCCATTGAAGAAAAATACGCGTTTTATCTCTACTCTTTAGAGCAACAACAAGATGAAATTAAGTCCCTATTAGAAAAACAATCCGTTATCTGCGATCGGTATATCCACTCCACCATCGCCTATCAGTGGCCCGATACAAAACCACTGCCAACAGACATTCATAATTTATTTCCTGAGCTGATCTGGCCGCATCGCTCAATTCTACTGACAGTGAATAAAGACGTAGCTCGTGAGCGCATTGCTTGGCGAGAGAAAAAAACTGGCGTCGTCACCGCTACGGATCATAACTGGCTCTTGCTGGATAAGGCGCACCATCGGTTTCTGTCCATGCCCGATCTTATCCAGATTGATACCAGTGAAAAAACGCAAGAGCAAGTATGTGATCAGATATTGTCGGAGTTGATGGAATGATCCGCCTTAGCTTCGCAAGGATGATGAGCGCCGCTCAGTGGTGGAAAGAAAACAATGGGTTAATGCAGGTTGAGGTTGCGGCTCTTGAGCCCCTTCTCTGGCGAGAGGACGGATTGCGAATTGGCCACGTTGTCGCAGCACTAAAGGAGATGGGCTTTCGTGTTTCGATGACCAGCAATGGAAGCTTGCTGTCGCAACATGCAGAGAGCCTTAGAGAGGCTGGTTTGGATCTCTTGCGTCTGAGCTGGCACTCCATGTCGCCGGATATCTATCGAAAGATAACCGGCGGCGGGAGTCTTGAAAAGCTAGTTGAAGGTATTCGCGCTGGCATTGGCTGTTCACTGAACATGTCACTCAATCGAGTGCTATTGAGAGGTTATACTGATGATCTGTACGAGCAGATAGACTTCGTGGACCAACATCAGTTAAGACTGAAATTATTGGATCTCTACTGGACAGCCGAATCAGCGACTGAATACGAGAAATACTATATTTCTCCTGAGGAAGCTTTGAGCGAATCTGCTATTCCTGGTTATCTAGAATTGATGCAAGACGACAGGCAGCAGCGTGGCCGCTCAAGAATGCGGTACCTGACACCGCGTCGTGGTTTGGTCGAGTACAAGTTGAAATCGACGGCAAAGAAAGACAACGACGTATGCAGCTTTTGCACGAAAAAATCGAACTGCCTTGAGGGTTATGGAGATTATTTCAGAGTTTTCCCGGAAGGACGGTCCTCATTGTGCTATTTGCGGCAAGACCTAGCTTACAGTACCTACGATAAAGACACCTTTTTCATCCCTGACAGCGAACCATGGGGGCGGGAAATGCGAAAAACTGTCGAATCTATCCCTTTGCGCCTAGTTCTAGAAGGTCGCTGCAACTTTAATTGTGGGTTTCCTGACTCCTCTTCATCTTGGTGCTTGAAACAAGGCAAAGGATACCAATTCCCAGATCGTAGTGGAGTGATCAAGTTTGAACACCAATAAGGAAAAACTGGAGATTTTCCAGAATATAAAAGAAAAACTGCTGAGCATGCTGAGCGCTGCGCAGGAGTCTGTACGCTTTTCGCAAAGTGAAGCAAACTTTCATATTGGTGCTATGCAAAGCCGTTACGACACCTTCAAGGAAGAGGCCCAGTACCTAGCTACAGCCCAAAAAATTAGATCCTTCAAGTTAGAAGAAAACATCAGGGATTGCGAAAAGCTGATAGAGCGTCTGTCAAGCAATACGCTGGTATTCAGCGCTGTCGAGCCCGGCGCTCTGGTGGTTATAGGAGACGATAATCAGCCAGGAGTAGAGAGATGCTTTCTCATTGTTCCAGCTTGCGCGGGTGATAAAATTTCTATCGGGGGAAAGCAGGTACTATGCGTCACACCTGACGCGCCAGTGATCAAACCCTTTATCGGTCTAGTGAAGGGTGACTACCCGGATATTATCGAGTGTGACAGGCCCTTAGATAGTTCCTATATTGATAGCATCTACTAGCCGTCCGGTTTTTAGGCTGAACGAGCCCTGGCAGATATCTTGGCCGTTAGTTTCATGGGGAAGATATCAAACAGACGAATTTAGCCGAACACGACACGTGTCTATTACTTGGAAAAGTTCTAAGCACTGATCAAGTAGCTGCAGATGTTGCTAAGTACGAATGCAATTACACAGATAATCCCGCCCATTACAGTGGGCGGGCGTGAGCGTCAATCATTCGTCATAGCTGAATCCACACGCGAGTAACGCCAGACTACAGTCATCTCCTGTCGTACCTTTGGTGAAGGTGTCTGAATAAAGGCGCTGAGTAAGTGTACGGCGATTGAGTTTATCCTCACGCAATGTTTGTAGCCATTGGCTGACCTGCGCCGCAACCATCGAGCCATCTTGGGCAACCAGTCGATCTGCTGCACCATCACTCATGACGCCGAGTCCACTAATATTGTCGCTTACTAGGGTGCCTATCTGGACATCCTCGGGTCGCAAGTGATTGTCAATAAAGGTAGTAAGGTTGGCAAACTCACCCTTACCCACGGTACCTAGCGTTCTTAACTCGGGCGACAGGGACGGGAGTGCCTGCGCTTTATCCGCCGGCTGATGACATATTTTTTCCACTACCAATGCGCCGTCACCAATTTTCAGCCATAGCACATGGTGCGAGCCTACCAGTGCAAGCAACAGGGTGCAGCGGAAGTCATTTTGCGGGCGACGGTGGCTGACAGCCAGGTCGTCCAGCAATCCTTTGGCATGCTTGACCAGCATTAGGGCAAACCGGTGGGTGGCCTCTGCGTCAACCTTCCCAGGCTGATCTAGCAGTGCTGCCACTTGCTGCTCCAGTGTATTGATGAGACGCGCAATCCCGGTCACAACCGCCAAGGATCCAATCTCCGACACGGGTGAACTGCCTGCGCCGTCTGCCACGAGCACTAGCGGGCGAGGCTGTACCAATGCCAATGCGGCATCCTGGCATGGCAGTGGCGGATTAGCGGTACGGTGCGCAAGTCCAACAACTGCTTCATATTGCGCATGCCAGACTCCATTAGTGGCGCAATAACGCACAGCTAATTCGGGTTCAATAACCTGTATAGGCTCGGGTTCAACCGGTGATAAAGGATTTTCCTGATCCTCAACTTGTATCTGCGAAGGCTCTGGGTTCAGCCCATCAGGTTCGACCGGGAGCTTATTTTCCGTTAAGGGGGAGCTCTCGATATGGCTATCAGCCGTTTTTTTCAGGCTAAGTTTTTGTCGTTCTGTTGCCGCTGGCTGCATCGACTGTTCGTGTGTTTTCGGTTGACCGCGCTGACTAACCTTGATCTGCTGGATGGGCGCCTGTGATGCTTTATCCGTCATTTGGAATACCTGAAATAGTTTCTCTAAAAACCTGCGCCAGTTCATGCGGACAGGTTTTGCCCGGTCGTGCTTCCACGATATGTTTTAGCTTTCGGCGCAGCAGGCAGAATAGCTACTTCATGCCAGCCTTTATCTATTTCCTTGGCATACAGCGTCAAGGCTTCTAGCCAGTCGTTGAGAGATGCCCTTTTGTCTGGATAATCCGCACCATCGGTAAAGGTTGCGATAAAGAGTGATTTAAGCCGGTGAGGCATATGACTCCAGATGTTGTACCAAGGTCCCTTCGGAACTCCCTTGTTGCCGATACCATAAGCAAAATTTCCGTTGCAAAGGTTCTGCACTGGGTCATCACCGCCTACGATGTCATAGGGATGACGCCCCAGCATTAGGCATTTGAATAGAATAATGGCCAGCGAAAAAGCTTCGCTTTGTGATGTGCGTACGATCTGACTGAATTCACGATTCTGCTGTTCTTTCGGGGTCATGTCGGCGCTACCGACCGGGCACGGATAATGGATCCCCTGAACGCTGATTTGGTAACTGTCACAGTCAATCAGCGTGACGTGATCGTTGTCCGGGTTGCATAGGATGTTCTGCATGTTGTAATCACCCAGCATTACCCCTTTCTGATGTAGGTTCTGCACCTGTGAGACTAGGTTGATGAGGTAGTCGACCAGGCGGCGTCGGTCCAGGTTCGGAAAATTCTTTTTGTACAACACTGCGTGGGAGAGTTTGAACATGGGCAGGCCTTTGGCGCGGTACATGCTGTAACCAATCCAGTTGTTATTATCGTCAAATACCGAAAACAACGGCCAGCTCAGGTGACTCTCCTTTTGCAGCGCAGACATTCCACGCATGGCTTCCACCTTAAGCTTCAGGGTGGAACCGCGCTTTTGCAAATCGGCGGCGTGATACCACTTGATCAGCACATCAGGGCGTTCCGCTAGCGGATAAATTTCACCTTCGCCTCCACGAGCTAGCAAGCTACCGAGCATCTTTGGACTGCGATGTGGATCAAAAACGAACTGATTACTATGCCCCACGAATCCTTACCTCTTCGTCAAAAAATTAAGCAAAACTGAGTCCGGGCATGGCCAGATCGTCATGAGTGGCGGCACGTACTAGATGCTTGCCCAACTGTCCATCGGCGGCAGATCGATAGAGGAAGAGGTGGACGCCGAAGCAGATACCCGGCTCATACTGGCCGACAACCATTCGAAGAACTGGGCGAATTTCAGTCCATCTAGTTTTATGGCAGGACGAGAGGAAAATTCCCCCAGAATCTGAAGATCGGCACCTTCAACACCTATTGTTAAAGACACTAGCTTGCGCTGCGCGGAAAGATTCTTAGCTCTCCGAGCTGCAGCCTGCCAGGCATCATTGGGTGCGCCGTCGCTGATGATCACCAGCCAGGGCTGATAATAGGCAACACCGTTATTACGGTATTGCGCTTTGCGCTGCTCCAGCATATCCAAGGCCTTATCAACGGCGGATCCCAGTGGGGTCATACCGCCAGCAGAGAATGTTGCGCAGCTTTCAATGTTCATAGCTGTTGTAAAGGGAAGTACTTCAGTCACATTACCGCCAGCGGTTAAAACCGCTACCTCAACCGAGCAGTCGGCTACCTCATCATCGTGCAATGACTGCAAAAATAGCTTGAAACCCGCGTTCAACTGCTCAATTGGTGCTCCTCCCATGGATGCGGATGTATCTAGCACTACCATGCAAGCGCATCGGGATGAAGGGTTTTCGATCAGATCATCGGTGATAGCGAGGTTATACGACATTTTGATTTTCTCCTTGATGTAGAAATTCTTCTTTCTGGCTAAACGTTACGATCAGCCTTTGCGGTCCTTGAATCATTCGAGGAATGAACCTGATTATTAAGCACTTTTTTGCCCGGTCGATACCAGTTCGCCAGCATCTAACCAGAATCCCTGATCATAGGCCAAGGGTCGCGTCATCGGAATGCTCTACTGGGCCTCGATACAGAATTATCAAGGCCCGTGGCTTGGGTACGAGTCATTATTTGGCAGCATGTCTGCGGCAAAAATCAGTAGGGCAGTGAGGGGCCAATACACCTGGCCAGCCCTCCATCAGTCACCAACAACCTAAACAGCCTGACACTTGGGGGGCCAATTCGATCCGCTCTGTCAGTACCAGGTCAACAGCTCGGCACTGATCTGCATTAATCCCTACTGACACTTGGGGGGCTTTTTGATTAGGACGCACACACGGCCAGCACCTGGTCAACTCCAGCAAGCCCCGGCCGGCAGGATCTGCATCAACAATCGCTTAACACTTGGGGGGCTTTTTGACCTGGACGCACACACGGCCAGCACCTGGTCAACTCCAGCAAGCCCCGGCCGGCAGGATCTGCATCAACAATCGCTTAACA
>NZ_WIWK01000279.1:0-727 GCF_009600165.1 Pseudomonas sp. FSL R10-0399 | reverse complement strand
CGGCCGGTGGCTTTGGCGAGGTTTTCCAGGCGCTCTTCCAGGTCCGAAGGCAGTCGAATAGCAAGCATGGCCAGACTCCATAATAAGGATTGCTATACAAGTATATCGCGATTGCGCTAACCCATGGTCGGGCCGCACATTATGCGTACCTAAAATAATTTCACTCCCGGTCAGCCACCAGCACGCACACGTAAAGCCATGATGACCTGGGCAGACAGACCGCGAATATCTTCGTTGTGAAAAATCAGGTGCGCTCGATGCGGCTTGGTCTCCTCGTCCCAGTGCTCCAAATCCTTTATTAGAAACTGATGCTTGTCCTGATAGGCCGCTGCGAGATCAGCCGCTAAGGCTCTGGGCGCCTCTCCAGGAGTGGCAATGACCCAATCAATGATGTCAGTCATCTGTTCGGCTGGTGATCGCTGCGTGATGCCCATGACGGCGGCGCAGGCAAAATCGTTGTAGAGCTGAGCGCCCAGTTCGGGATCATCCGCAGGGTTTCCCGGGCACAGCCGCGGCTCCCAAGGAAGCACGTAGGTCGATTGGCCGAGAACTTCTTGCCGGACGTAGTCCGAAGGTTTGGCTAAACGCTGCATGAGTTTTGCTCCCAGGCGAAAATCGCATGGTAACGCGTCCAGAGCGGCCTTAGCCGCTCTGATAAACCGCCGGCGAAGACGGCGGAAACAGCCGGACAGACACCACCCGAGCCCACGAGGGGGGTGAGGAAAAA
>NZ_WIWK01000278.1:0-802 GCF_009600165.1 Pseudomonas sp. FSL R10-0399 | reverse complement strand
ACCCCTCGCGCAACAGGCGCTGGCCAAGCGGCCGCTGCACCGCCGCGTCCACCACCGCCCGGCCGATGTCCAGCAGGTTGTGGTAATCGACCCCGGACGGGCAGGTGGTTTCGCAATTGCGACACGACAGGCAGCGGTCCAGATGCGCCTGGGTTTTGCGGGTGACGTCGTTGCCTTCCAGCACTTGCTTGATCAGGTAAATCCGTCCGCGCGGGCCGTCCAGTTCATCGCCGAGCAATTGATACGTCGGGCAGGTGGCATTGCAAAAACCGCAGTGCACGCAGGACCGCAGGGTGCGTTCGGCTTCTTCGGCACGGGGCAGTTGCCGGGCCTCTTGGCTCAAAGTGGTTTGCATGGCTCAAAGCTCCGCGTACAGGCGCCCGGGGTTGAAAATACCCTTGGGGTCGAGTTGTTGCTTGAGGTTGCGGTGGTAGCGCATCAGGGCTGCCGGCAACGGTTGGAACGGACTGTCAGTCCGGCCGGGTGTGTAGCAGGTCGCATGCCCGCCCACTTCTTCAACCACACGGCGGATAAAGGCCGCATCGGCATCCGATTTGAGCCAGCGCTGGGCGCCGCCCCAGTCGATCAACTGCTGGCCGGGCAGGGCCAGTGGCGCGGTGTTGTTGGGCAAGGACAAGCGCCACAGCGGCTGGCCTTGAGCAAAGAAACCCAGGCGTTGCTCGTTCAAATCCGCCCAATAGGCGGCGTCCAGCAACTCGCCACCCAGTCTGTCATGGGCAGCCGCCACCGACCCTTCGCCGCCTTCAAGGCGCAGGTGCAGGCGCTGCCCGTCGTGGCACGC
>NZ_WIWK01000277.1:0-831 GCF_009600165.1 Pseudomonas sp. FSL R10-0399 | reverse complement strand
ATGAATATCCAGTTGGCCAATGTCATCAGCGACATTACTGGCGTAACCGGGATGAAAATTCTTCAGGCCATCAATCACGGTGAGCGCGATCCTCATGCCTTGGCGGCGTTGCGTGATCGACGCATCAAGGCCGATCACGCCACTATCGCCCGTAGCTTGCACGGCAATTGGCGTGTGGAACACTTGCATTCGTTGCGTCAGGAATTGGCGTGCTACGACTTCCTGGAAACGCAGATTGCCGACTGTGACCATGCCATCGCGCAAGCACTGGGGCTGTTACCCATGCGTCAGGAAGAAGTACCAGCAGCACGTAAGGTACTTCGCAGCGCTCATCGATCGGCGGCAGAGCAGACGGTGCTGCATCAGGCATTAGGTCGCGTGATGGGCGTGGATTTAACCGCCATTCCGACAATCGGCGTCGATACGGCTTTGGTGCTGGCAAGCGAGCTGGGGCCTGATCTATCGCGTTTTCCCACCTCGCAACACTTCTGCTCTTGGTTGGGAGTCGCGCCGCCAACTCGAATATCGGGTGGCAAGTCCCTTCCCGGCAGAGGACCGAAGGTCATCAATCGAGCGGCTCAAGCGCTCAAGCAATCGGCCTCCAATGCCCGAAACGACAAAAGTTTTATCGGTGCAAGTCACCGTGCAAGGTTAAGTCGAATGGACACAGGTTGCGCCGTCAAAGCCACCGCCCATCAACTGGCGCGTCTGATCTACGCCATGCTGACCAAAGGCCAGCCATATGTGGAGCAAGGGCTCGAGGCGTACGAAGAGAAGAGTCGCAGCCGGCAGTTGCGAGCCTTGGAGCGCAAGGCACACAAGCTGGGATGG
>NZ_WIWK01000276.1:0-832 GCF_009600165.1 Pseudomonas sp. FSL R10-0399 | reverse complement strand
CAGCCCATCGTTTTAGGCTGTAATCCAGCGCCTTGGTAATCCCCAAACCTTCATGCACAAGCTCGCGCTGGGCGATCATCCAGGCATGAAACGCGTCCATCAGGGGCGCTGCTTTTTCCTGACGTATTCGTCGCCGGACATCCGGTTCCAAATCGCGAACTTCGCGTTCAACTTCATATAAAGCCGCGATGTACCGCAACGCCTGCTCAGCCAGCACGCTTTTATTGGTGACGTGCAGGTCGTAAAACTTGCGGCGAGCGTGGGTCATGCAGCCGATTTCGGTGACGCCAAGTGCAAAACTGGCTTTGTAACCGCTGTAGTCGTCACAGACCAACTTGCCTTTCCAGTCGCCAAGGAAATTGCGGGCATATTCGCCCGAGCGACCGGGGCTGAAGTCGTACACCACTGCACTGATCCCTGCGAACGCCGTCGTGGCATAGCCCCAAACATAAGCTCGATGAGTTTTCTTCTCGCCCGGCGCGAGCATCTGCACCGGCGTTTCATCGACATGCACCACGTTGTGCTCAAGCACGACCTCGCGCAGGGCATCGACCAGTGGCTGCAATTGCACGCCGCAAACGCCGACCCAACTGGCCAGCGTTGAACGAGGAATCGCGAGACCGGCCCGTCCGAAGATTTGCTCCTGGCGGAACAACGGCAAATGATCGGCGTATTTCGCGATCATCACTTGGGCCAACAGCCCGGCCGTCGGGATGCATTTGTCGATGACCTGCGCCGGCACCGGCTCTTGAATCAAGGTTTCGCAGTTGTCACAGACCCATTTGCCACGAATATGCCGTTCAACGCTGAACACGCCTGGCGTGTAGTCGAG
>NZ_WIWK01000275.1:0-839 GCF_009600165.1 Pseudomonas sp. FSL R10-0399 | reverse complement strand
GCGGGTCGGCAAAATACCCACGGCCCACGCCCGTACCGGCCACGTACAACTCACCGACCACACCGGTTGGCACTGGCTGCAAGTCGCCATCCAGCACATACAAACGGTTGTTGTCGGTGGCCAGGCCAATCGGCAAATACGCGCCTTGGGCCGACACCGCGTCAACACGGAACAGCGCCACGTCGTCCGAGCATTCCGCCGGGCCGTAGGCGTTGACCAGACCAATCTGCGGATAACGCTGCAACCAGCGACGCGCCAGCTCCGGGGGCATGGCTTCGCCGGTGGGCAGCATCCAGCGCAGCGCAGCCAGCGAACCCTCGGGCTCGTCGAGCAGACTCTGGATCAGCGACGGCACGCTTTCGAGCACAGTGATCCCGCGTGCGGCCACATGCGCCAATAACGCAGCCGGATCGTGGGCGATGACGTTGGGCACGATGTCGACTTGCGCGCCAAACAAAGGCGCTGCGAGGAACTGCCACACCGAAATATCGAAACTCTGCGACGCCGTCTGGGCGATCACGTCCGCTGCGCTCAGGTGCAAATACGGTTGTTTGCTCAGTTGGTTATTGAGCATCCCGGCCTGCTCGACCATCACCCCTTTGGGCGTACCGGTGGAGCCCGAGGTGAATATCACATAGGCCAGGTTGTTGGGCGCGGTGTAGATGCCCGGTGACGTGCTGCAATACCCGGCGTCTTGCACGTCCTCCCACACCAGCAAGGGCGGGCGCTGTGCCGGGCTGAGCAATGCCAGCACGCGCTCGGCCTGTTCACGGCACGCCGCACTGGCCACCAGCAACGGCACGCGCCCCAGTTGCAGCAAGGCCAACAGGCGCTGGGTC
>NZ_WIWK01000274.1:0-841 GCF_009600165.1 Pseudomonas sp. FSL R10-0399 | reverse complement strand
GGCGTTGCCCGCGAGCCGTCAAGCCAGCGCGCAAACGAGCGCCACGACCTGGTGAATGATCTGTGGGACAGCTGGGACGACGACGCTTTTATCCGTGACAAAGCCAGCGGCCGCTATTTTGACCCCGGCAAACTGCACACCCTCAACCACAAGGGCGAACATTTCTCGGTGCGCGGCCCGCTGAACGTCGCCCGCCCGCCGCAAGGCCACCCGCTGCGGGTGCACACCCTCGCATCAGAAGCAGACAAAACCTTGGCCATTCGTGTGGCCGACGTGATCATCGCCGAGTACCGCGACCTGCCAGCTGCCCAAGCCTTCTATCACGACATCAAACAGCGTGCCGCTGCCTTGGGCCGCAACCCTGAACACCTCAAGATTCTGACCACGGTCAACCCGCTGGGCAGCACACCCAATGACATCGCCGAGCACTTAGAAAACGGGTTCCAGACCCGCGCCTGCGATGGTTTTAATGTGCTGTTCACAGACGCGCCCGACACCATCGACACCTTCGTCGAGCATGTGATTCCATTGCTGCAACACCGCGGGCTGTTGCACCACGGCTACAGCGGCAGCACCCTGCGCGAGCACTTGGGCCTGCCGCGACCGGGCAACCGTTTCAGCGCCAGCGTCCACCCCGTTACGGAACCTGCCCATGCCTCTTGAATTCAGCTGGCAACTGCCGCTCTGCGCAGCGGGCGCGGCGCCCGACTGGACGGCGCAGCCAGGACACTGGATTCAGTTGGCCCAGGCCGTCGAATACGCAGGCGTTGATGGCCTGTGGATTCCCGGCGGCTCCCAGTGTGCCGATAGCTTGGGCGTGGCCGCCGCGCTGTGCGCACAT
>NZ_WIWK01000273.1:0-867 GCF_009600165.1 Pseudomonas sp. FSL R10-0399 | reverse complement strand
TGCGTGAGCAGCGCCAAAGCCGCCTGCGCACGGTTGGCTCGGCGGCTGAACCTGATCAACCGCTGCCGGTGGCAGCAAGTACGCGCTACAAGGCGTTGCTGTGCCCATGTTTTGATGTGTCCTGCCATGAGGTCGAGGCCTTGATTGAGCAGGGCATTACCGACCTTGAGGTGATCAAACGCCTGACCTCCTGCGGCATGGGGCCGTGTCAGGGCCAACCTTGCTGGGACTTGCTGCGCGCTCTGGTCAGCGCCCGCAGCGGGATCCCGTTGCACACCTTGCCAAGGCCAACCCTGCGCCCGCCACGGCGTGCCCTGAGTGTCGCGCAAGCGGCCGGTCTGGCCGATGTTGTGGAGCCTCTGCAATGACCCCTACACAACCTTTGCCTGCACAGGCGTCGATCATCATCGTTGGCGCGGGGATCCAGGGGCTGTCGCTGGCCTTCAATCTGGCTGAACTGGGCGTGCGCGATGTGCTCGTGCTTGACGCCGGCTATTGGCAGGGCGGCGCCTCGGGTCGCAACGGGACGTTGATTCGCGGGGCATTCAGCTCACCGGAATGGACACGCTTCTTCGCCCACTCGTGCCACTTGTGGCAGGGCTTGTCCAGGCGCCTGGGCGAGAACGTCATGTACTCGCGCCGCGGCTACAGCATGATCGGCGAACGCACTAGCACGGCCGCCATGCTTGACCGCACGCTGGAGGTGCACAAAGCCTGTGGCATCAACTCAAGCCTGTTGAACGCTGCGCAACTGCGTGAAGTGCTGCCGGCGCTGGCACACCAGCGGGTCAGCGCGGCATTGCACCTGCCTGACAGCGGGGTCGCGCCGCACCATGCCGCCATGTACGCCTATCGCCAGGCCTGCGA
>NZ_WIWK01000272.1:0-763 GCF_009600165.1 Pseudomonas sp. FSL R10-0399 | reverse complement strand
GTGGCGTCTGTCCGGCTGTTTCCGTCGTCTTCGACGCCGGTTTATCAGAGCGGCTAAGGCCGCTCTGGAATCAGCTTTCAGCTGCCCAAAGCAGGCTGCGTTACCATGCGTTTTTTCGCCTGGGAGCAGCCCAATGCAGCGCATAGCAAAACCCTCTGATTACGTCCTGCAGGACATCCTCGGCAGATCGCATTACGTGCTGCCCTGGGAGGACAAGCTTTGCCCTGGTAATCCAACAGACGATCCAGAGTCAGGAGCAGTTGCTTACAACAAGCACATGCTTGAGAGGGCCCACAATGGCGGCACAGCCCTCGTAGAGGATCCTGTGTCGGACGCTGTGGATTTGGCGTTAAAAACGCCTGGAGAGGCTTACAGGGCCCTTGCCGATGATATTTCTGCGGCATATCTCGGCAGATATCAATTCAGGACTGATGATTTGGATTCTTGGCCAGCTGAGACTAAATCTTTGCGCGCTGCGCTCGTCTTCTCGAATGACGCCATTCGTCAGCTCTCTGCGAAACAGGTCATGGCTCTGCGATTTAGAGCCACTCAGGCCTGACGCGCTTCGCTTGTCCCCTCGACCTCCGTACGTGAACAAGTTCTCGCACTCCGATCGAGGCCATTCCCGCCACTGAAGAAATTTCCCAGGTCAGGGGCCGCGACCCCGGCTCGGCGTGACGCGCTTTACCGTCGCGCTGAACGGAGTCCCGGGCGAAGCGAACCCTTGACCCGACTCGATCAAAAGCACGCTCCGCCTAGGGAG
>NZ_WIWK01000271.1:0-895 GCF_009600165.1 Pseudomonas sp. FSL R10-0399 | reverse complement strand
GCTGGAGCGCCGCCCGACAGTTCAATCGGGCGGCGCTCCAGCAGTGCTGCGTCAAGTTTGACCAGCGCCAGCAGTTCTTCCGCGCGCCGGGGCCATTCGCTGCGCTTGTGCCCGGCCACTTCCAGCGCTTCGTTGAGCACACGGCGCACGCTGTAGCGCGGGTCGAAGGAGCTGAGCGGGTCCTGGAACACCACTTGAATGCTGCGCCGCAGTTGGCGTTTTTCTGCCGCAGACAGGCTTAGCCACGGCTGGCCCTTGATGTGGATGTCACCGCTGTCCGGGGTTTCCAGCCCCAGGATCATCCGCGTCAGGGTGGTTTTGCCCGAGCCGGATTCACCAACAATGCCCAAGGTTTTGCCCCGGCGCAGTTGCAGCGACACCTGGTTGACCACGGTGCGCTGTTTCCCGTCCGGCCCCTTGAAGGATTTGCTCAAACCGTTGACCTGCAACAGCGGCGGCGTTTGCTCGACCTTGGCCGTGACGATGCTCAGCGGTGTACGCGCCGCGCTTTGGTTGCGGCGAAAGTGCACCGCCCTGCCCGTGCGCAGCAAGTATTGGGTGTAGGGATGCTGCGGGTCGTGCAGCACGTCGTCGACGTTGCCCTGCTCGACGATGATGCCGTTGTGCATCACCGCCACCCGGTTGGCCAGCCGCGAGACCACGGCCAAGTCATGGCTGACGATCAGCATCGCGGTGCTCTCGCCGCGCAGGGATTCGAGCAACGTCAGTACCTGCGCCTGCACCGTGGTGTCGAGGGCCGTGGTGGGTTCGTCGGCGATCAGCAAACGCGGGTTGCAGGCGATGGCCGAAGCGATCAGCGCCCGTTGGCGCAAGCCGCCGGACAATTGATACGGGTATTGGCGCGCGCGCAACTCCGGCTCGGGCACGCCCACCG
>NZ_WIWK01000270.1:0-896 GCF_009600165.1 Pseudomonas sp. FSL R10-0399 | reverse complement strand
AAATATATACAGCATAACGGACCAACTCACCTTTACTGGATGGCGTTTGATATTGACCGTCCAGGTGCAAGCATTGATTGGTCTGACCGTGGGGCACCCGCTCCGAATCTGACAGTTAAAAATCAAGCCAACGGGCACGCTCACGCTCTGTATGCCCTATCCACAGCAGTCCGCACAGCACCGGACGGAAGGGTGGCACCTCTGCGGTATGCAGCAGCAGTCGAAAACGCTCTGTGTGGGCTTTTAGACGCTGACAGAGGCTATGCAGGGCTAATCGTCAAGAACCCGCTTCACAAGCACTGGCAAGTCCACGAGTGGAACGACAGAGCCTATGAATTGGGCGAACTGGCTGACTATCTCGACCTATCGACAAAGAAACCGAAAATCATCGTCGATTATGGGCTGGGCAGGAACTGCACGCTTTTCGAAGAATTGAGAAAGTGGGCTTATAGGGCTCAAAGGCAGGGCTGGCCTGACTATCGTCAGTGGCTCGATGCGTGCCTGACCCGTGCACAGATGATCAATCTGCAGTTCACCAGCCCGCTACCGTTGAGCGAAATCCGTGCAACGGCAACAAGCGTTGCAAAGTGGACAAGCAAGCGGATGAATCAGGGTGATTTTGAGTATTACGTTGAAAGCACGCACACCTCTGAAATTCAGTCATACCGTGGCAAGCTGAAAGGCAAGACCACCAGAGAACAAGGCATCGAGCTTTTGCAGGCTGGAAAGTCGATTCAGGAAGTTATGGCAATCACTGGTGCCAGCCAAGCCACCGTATACCGCTGGACCAAAAGGTAAGGTCAGGAAGTGGAAACCCTGCCCAGATAACGGCACCCCTACGGGGCTATTATCTGATATAGGCTTTGAGAAAATCCCCTTCGGGAGCGTGAAACGAA